>NZ_JAUBRN010000002.1:0-188176 GCF_036701875.1 Microcoleus sp. MON1_C5
TCGTCGAGAGTTGCATCATTATTTGCTTCAATCAATTCCGCTAAAATCAGCAGTTGTTCTGCATTCAGTTTTAATTTGACTCCGCATCGCTCAGTTCGAGGAGCAATATTTTGGGTTTCACGATACTGTTTAATCAGTTTTTGGACGAAACTAAGGGCTACACCAAAACGGTTGGCTATTGCTCTTTGTGACAGCGGTTCATTATGGTACACATCCATAATTTTTTGTCTAAAATCAATCGAATAAGTTTTCATTTTTACTAATGTGTGATACTTTCTACAACCATTGATAGTTGTCAGTCGAGTGAATGCTGTGGGTCGAGCCAATGCTGTGAGCGCTCATTTAATTAGAGCTGCATGACATTTTCGGGTTCTATATTTTTTACTTCGTTCAAGTCAGTTACATGATACCTCATCTTTCTGATAAAGGCTATATATACAGCAGTTGACAGCCGAGTTTATGCGAAAGAAATACGAGGAATTGCCAAAGTTGTTCAAAAGGGTGTACTTATTCGATATTTCTAGCATAAAATTTGAAGATTTTAAAGATATGATCGATTTACGGGCATTTATTGAACCGATAATGTTTGCATTAAATATAGGTGATGAAAGAGAATACTTAAAAGTGGTAAAGGTGATGGTAACTTATGGTTTTCGATTAGGAGCGGGAACAGTTATGGAAGATGCAATTATGCAGCAAAATAAATTATATTTTGAAGGTCAAAATCCAGCAAGTGTTTTATTAAGTATTGGTGGTGTTCATAAAGATTTGGGTAATTGGGATGAAGCGTCAAGATGTTTCCAGCAGGCTTTAGCCATCGCACAAAAAGAAAATAATCAGAGCGGCATTGCTACTTCATTAGGGAGGTTGGGAGAACTCGAGCGAAATGGCGGCAATTGGGATGAAGCAGAGAAACTCTACCGGCAATCTTTGGAAATGATGACAGAATTGGGCGATCGCTCGGGCATGGCATCTTCTTGGGGAGTGTTGGGAGAACTCGAGCGAAATCGCGGTAATTGGGATGAAGCAGAGAAACTCTTCCGGCAATGTTTGGAAATGATGACAAAATTGGGCGATCGCCAAGGGATGGCATCTTCTTGGGGAGTGTTGGGAGATATCGAGCGAAATCGCGGCAATTGGGATGAAGCTGAGAAACTCTTTCGGCAATGTTTGGAAATGATGACAGAATTGGGCGATCGCTCGGGCATGGCATCTTCTTGGGGAGTGTTGGGAGATATCGAGCGAAATCGCGGCAATTGGGATGAAGCTGAGAAACTCTACCGGCAATGTTTGGAAATGATGACAGAATTGGGCGAGCGCTCGGGCATGGCATATTCTTGGGGAGTGTTGGGAGATATCGAGCGAAATCGCGGCAATTGGGATGAAGCTGAGAAACTCTACCGGCAATCTTTGGAAGTTGAAACAGAATTGGGCGATCGCTCAGGCATGGCATCTTCTTGGGCATCGTTGGGACATATCGAGCGAAATCGCGGCAATTGGGATGAAGCTGAGAAACTCTACCGGCAATGTTTGGAAGTTGAAACAGAATTGGGCGATCGCTCAGGCATGGCATCTTCTTGGGGATTGTTGGGATATATAGAGCTATGTCGCGGCAATTGGGATGAAGCTGAGAAACTCTTCCGGCAATGTTTGGAAGTTGAAACAGAATTGGGCGATCGTTCAGGCATGGCATCTTCTTGGGGTGTGTTGGGAAATATCGAGCGAAAGCGCGGCAATTGGGATGAAGCTGAGAAACTCTTCCGGCAATGTTTGGAAATGATGACAGAATTGGGCGCTCGATCGGGCATGGCATATTCTTGGGCATCGTTGGGAGATATCGAGCGAAATCGCGGCAATTGGGATGAAGCTGAGAAACTCTTCCGGCAATCTTTGGCATTAAAAACAGAATTGGGCGATCGCGAAGGGATGGCCAAGTCGATCGCTTGTCTCGGAGAAAATGAGCTCGGTAGAGGCAATCTAGATACAGCAGAACAACTGTTAACAGAAGCTTTAGGAAAAATGCAAATACTGGGCATGACTTGCTATATTGCCGAAACTAACTACTATTTAGCACACCTTGAGCGAAAGCGCGGCAACACAGAAGTTGCTCAACAACATTACGATACAGCACATCAAATTTTTCAACAATTGGGAGCGGCCAAGGATTTGGAGAGAATCGATCGAGAATGGCACAGCACCGATTAGAACAGGGATATGGGATTGAAGGAGGCGATCTTTGCTAACAACAAACACGTCAAGCATTCAGTCCGGCAGGGGTTGAAACCCCTGCCGGACTTCGGAAGAAAGAAACAGCCCTGGGGGGTGAGGGGGAATCTGGTGCTTAGGCAATCTCAACCGATCAGCTTTTTAATCAAATCCAACTTACCTAGATAGGGAGCGTACCGCCATTTTAAGTCAAGTAAAAATGACTTTTGCAGCACGCTTTTTTGATGCGAAAAGGTGTCAAAAGTTGCTTGGCCGTGATAGGTGCCGATGCCGCTGTCGCCAACTCCGCCAAAAGGTAAATAGCTTAGTCCGCCTTGCATAACCGTGTCGTTTATGCAAACTCCGCCGGAAGAAGTTTCCCGCAAAACTCGCTCTTGTTTCTCTTTATCCTTCGAGAACAAATACAAAGCTAGGGGTTTGGGACGGGCGTTGATTTGGGCGATCGCCTCTCCGAAATCATCATACTCCAAAACTGGCAAAATCGGCCCAAAAATCTCATCCTGCATCACAGGCGAATCCCAGGAAACCTTGTCGAGAACCGTCGGTGCAATATATTTATCTTCGGGGTTTGTTTGACCGCCGGCGACAATTTCTCCGTCTTTCATTAACTCTGCCAAACGTCCTAAATGATGCTGATTGATAATTCGGGAATAGTCGGGACTTTTCTGCGGCTCGTCGCCGTAAAATTCGTGAATTGCTGTTTTAATTGCCTGGATCAAATCTGGTTTAACTTTTTTATGAACTAACAGGTAATCGGGAGCGATACAAGTTTGACCCGCATTGATAAATTTGCCCCAGGCAATGCGTTTAGCAGTGTATTCAAGTTGAATATCTGAGTCTACAATGCAAGGACTTTTGCCGCCTAATTCTAATGTGACAGGTGTCAGGTGTTTGGCGGCGGCTTGCATCACTATTTTACCGACTTTTGTGCCTCCGGTAAAGAAGATGTGGTCGAATTTTTCCGCTAATAATTGTTGACTGGTTTCGACTCCTCCTTCGACGGCGGCTACATAAGCGGGATCGAAGGTTTTGGTAATCAAGTCGGCGACAACTGCCGACGTGTGCGAGGCGACTTCTGAAGGTTTGAGGATGGCGCAGTTGCCTGCGGCGATCGCCCCGATCAAGGGTGATATCATAAGCTGAAATGGGTAATTCCAAGGCCCGATGATTAAAACTACGCCCAAAGGTTCTGGGTAAAGGCAGGCCGATGCTGGAAATTGCTCGATCGAAGTACGCACTTTTTTCGGCTTTGCCCACGATTTAACGTTTTTGATGGCATAATTAATGTCTGCGATCGTAGCAAGTTCAAAATAAGCCTCGTACTCCGGCTTGTTTAAATCAGCGTTGACAGCATCCACAATCCGTGATTGATTGGAAGCGATCGCACTCTTGAGGTTTTTGAGTTGTTCGATCCGAAAATCCACATCCTTAGTTTTCCCAGTCGCAAAAAATTGTCGCTGCTGCTGGATAATATCGCTGACTCTGATTACCATATTTATTCCTCCATGTCTATCAATAAATGTTACAACAGGAAAACGGAACTTGGGTAAAGTGCGATCGGTGTTAGAGCCGCGACTTATTGAAGAAGCCCGGGTTCTTGCCTTTACAAATGATTGAGAAATGCTATAAATTAGAAGCTAATAATTGTGGAACTGACAACGGAGTTCGCTTATGAAAATATCTAAGAACGATTTTTTTTTCTATTCCTGCTGGCTGCTTTGCTTGCTTGCAGTAGCAGGATGTACCTCTAAGCCCCAAAAGCAAGTTGTCATCTGCTCGAAAGACTTTACCGAACAAGTCATCCTCGCAGAAATTTTAGCACGCCATATCGAAGCTAAAACAGATATCAAAGTTGAACGAGAACTGAATCTCGGAGGCTCGCTTTGCCATCAATCTCTAATAACAGGTAAAATCGACTTGTATGTCGAATACACGGGCACTGCTTACGCCAACCTGCTCAAACAAAAACCGATTTCTGACCCCAAAAAAGTCATCAATTACCTCAAACAAGAATATCCCAAACAGTTTAAAGCAGAATGGACGCAACCGCTGGGATTTAATAACAGTTTTGCGATTATTGTGCGGGGAGACGATGCCAAAAAACTCAATTTACAAACTCTCTCGCAACTTGGGAAAGCTGCACCTAACCTCCGGGCTGGTTTCGGCCCAGAATTTAACGAGAGAGAAGATGGATTCCCCGGATTGGCTAAAACTTACGGGATTAAGTTTCGAGAAGAACCGAAGGAGTTGCTGTTAGGATTGCTTTATCAAGCACTGCAACAAAAAGAAGTAGATGTGATTGCTGGTAATACAACGGACGGTTTGATTCAAAGTTTAGGTTTAGTAGTTCTCAAAGATGACAAGAACTATTTCCCCCCCTACGAAGCAGTTCCGGTTGTGCGATCGCAAGTTTTGGAAAAATACCCGGAATTGCGTCAAGTGCTCGCAGAATTGGGCGGCAAAATCTCTGAGGAAGATATGCGACGACTCAATTATCAAGTTGATAAGAAACAGCAGGAAGCTGGAGAAGTAGCCCAGGAGTTTTTGCAGCAAAAGCTGGGCGAGTCAAAGCCAGTAAGTCCGCCCAAATAAAGGGTTTCATTGTTCTGCCTGTTTGCTGAACCCTATTGTGGTTAGCTATACTATGAGTTAGACTCATATAAATAAATGAAGGTATAAAGCTATGACAACTGTCAAAACTGCTATCTCATTGCCAGCATCTTTATTTGAACAAGCCGAAACATTAGCTGGCGAAATGCAAATTTCTCATAGTTTTTTGATCGAAATAGCCCTTGAAGAATTTATCCGCCGCCGCGAAAATCAACAACTGTTAGAAAAAATTAATGCTGCTTGCGAAGCACCTCTCTCTGAAGAAGAACAAGTTTTGCTTCGCAAGATGAGTCGCTCTCATCGCAGGCTGGTGGAAGGCGAATGATAATAAATCAAGGTGATATTTTTTGGGTTGAACTTGATGAGCCTTCTGGTTCAGAACCCGGTTATCTCCATCACCATGTAATCATTTAGAACAATTTATTCAATCGTTCCCGCATTAATACGGTTGTTGTTTGTGTGCTTACTTCAAATCTCAGACGGGCTAATTCACCAGGAAATGTCCTGTTAGAAGCAGGAGAAGCTGATTTACCAGAACAGAGTGTTGTTCACGTCTCGCAGATTTTGACGATCAATAAATCTCAGTTAGGTGAGAAAATTGGCACACTCTCGGCCGAGCGAGTTGGTCAAATTCTTGATGGAATTAGGCTGGTAGTTGAACCTCGCGAAGCTGAGTAAAACTTTCCTTAGCCTTTTAAATTTTATGGGGCTGAACCTCTCCTCAGCTAGTTATTAGGTGCGCGGGGCGCACCCTACAATACAGTTAGGCTATCTTCTTAAGTCCCTTCACTCAGCCTCCGCAAATTCAAAATATCGCTCATCTTTTTAATTTGCATACAAGTGCGCTCGAACTGTTGTTTATCCTGGATATCCATGCACAAGTCAATTAATGCCGGCAATCCGGGATATGTTTTGACTTGAGCGCTGCGGACGTTTACTTGGTTGTCCTTCAAATGCGATAAAACATCATTGAGAACTCCCACTCGATCGAGGGCTTCAATTTGAATGTTAACCGGATAAGTATTGGGTCGAGATTCATTGCGGTTGCTGGAATTCCAACTCACAGGAACCAACCGATCCCCAGGCACGCTCTCAACATTTGAACATCCTTGGCGGTGAATCGAAATTCCGCGAGTGCGAGTCACAACTCCAATAATTGATTCCCCAGGAATCGGACAGCAACAGCCGGATAAATGGTAGAGCAATCCCTCTACACCTGCGATCGGCGATTTGCTCGGAGACGAACTCGGTACTGGTTTCGGTGCCGTCGATGCAGGTATTAGCTGGGGCAATTCCTGTCCTCCTGCAGGAGCAGCTTCAATTTTTTGCTGCACTTTTACTAAATCTCGCAGTCGATTTACTACGAGATTTAGAGTCACTTCGCCATAGCCCAAACCGGCGATTAAATCTTCGACGCTGTGGTAGTTGCAGCGCTGAGCCACAGACTGCATGGGTTCAGATTTCAGCAAAGATTCTAAGCCGTTTTTACCTAATTCTTTTTCCAGCAATTCCCTGCCGCGAGCAAGATTTTCATCTCGGTGCGATCGCTTCAACCACTGGCGAATTCGGTTTTTTGCTCCGTTTGTCTTGACAAAATTCAGCCAGTCGGAACTCGGATGACCATTTTTTTGGGTCAAGATTTCTACAATATCGCCGTTCTTTAAAACCTTGTCTAGTGTTACCATTCGCCCGTTGACTCTCGCACCGGTGCAGCGATTGCCAATTTCTGTGTGAATGCGGTAAGCAAAATCTACGGGAGTTGAGCCGCTATTGAGAGCAATCACGTCTCCGTTAGGAGTAAAAACGTAAATATCTTCGTCGAATAAGTTGTCCTTAATGCTTTGTAAATATTCGCGATCGTCTTTGAGGTCGCTTTGCCATTCTAGGAGTTGTCGCAGCCAAGTAAATTTTTCGTCGTCGCCGGTGACTGTTGTGTTAGAACCGCCAGTTTCTTTGTATTTCCAGTGGGCGGCAATGCCGTATTCTGCAATGTGGTGCATTGCTACGGTGCGAATTTGCACTTCGATGGGGCGGCCGCTGGTTCCGATTACTCCGGTGTGCAAAGATTGATAGCGGTTGGCTTTTGGTAAACCGATATAATCTTTAAAGCGGCCGGGAATCGGGCGGAAAGAATCGTGGACGATCGCCAAAGCCCGATAACAGTCATCATTGCTTTCTACTATGATCCGCACCGCAGCAATATCGTACACTTGGTTAAACCCTTTTTGGCGGCGCTGCATCTTCCCATAAATCCCGTACAAATGTTTGGGACGGCCGCTAACTTCGTAGCATTTAATGCCTAAATTGTCAAGCCTTTCTCGCAAACAATCTGTGACTTCTGCGAGTTGAGTTTCTCGATCGGCCCGCTTCTCGGCCACCAATTCCTGAATTTCGCGGTAAGCTTCCGGTTCCAAGTATTTAAACGCTAAATCTTCCAATTCCCACTTAAAGCGCCCGATACCCAAACGGTTCGCCAGGGGAGCAAAAATATCTCGGGTTTCTAGGGCAATACTGCGCTGCTTTTCCTCGGACAAATGCTCCAAAGTCCTCATGTTGTGCAGCCGGTCTGCCAGTTTGACGACAATCACGCGAATATCTTTAGCCATTGCTAGGAACATTCGGCGGAAATTTTCAGCAAGGCGCTCTGTTTTGCTGGAAAAATTAAACTTAGAAAGCTTGGTGACACCTTCAACCAACTGTCGCACTTCCGCGCCGAACCGCTGTTCTATTTCTTCGAGAGTAATATCTGTATCTTCAACAATGTCGTGGAGGAAGCCGGCGGCAATCATGACGTTGTTGCCGCCCATATACCGGAGTATTCCAGCGACCGCTACCGGATGGCAAATGTAAGGTTCTCCTGATTTGCGGTATTGTCCTTGGTGCAAGTCGCGGGCAAATTCAAAGGCCCGACAAATTAAGCTGTCGTCCGTCGAGCAATTCGGGTTAGCGCCCCCATCAGGCTGCGATCGAGTATTCAGGCATTCTTGCAGCCAATCGGGAACTACAGCAGGATCGATCGAATGAGAGGGAGTCAGAGTGTTCGCGTTCATGGGGTACACCTTTAAAACTTAGAAATACAAATGGTTAAAAGCCGGTTTCCGGTTGAATTGCCGAAATTATGTGTTTAGCTATACTAAACTAATTGAATGCCACAATTTGCAATTCAAAAAAATAGTCGATTTTTTTGTTAACTATACCTATGTAATCCCGAGTCGCCCCCCCTCGGAGGTAGGAAAATATAGTGACACCACTGCCGCCGCCGCAGTCTGTCAATCGGGGAAAATCGGGTAAAATAAGCATATTTTGGCGGTAGCAGTTGAGGTTGCGGGGGATCGGCATTTACCGGCAACGCTAAACTAAAAGCAGCAGCCACAAGGGTAGAGTCAGGGCAGAAAATCAAAAAAAGTTCTCACAAAACAGGGAATTGCTCCAAAAACGCACGGCTTCCCTCCATATGAGCAAACTTAAGTAAGTATCTACTTTGATTATAAATACAAATTTGTTTACAAAATCATGATATTGTCCGAAGACCGCCGCCAGTGCTACCAAGAATTACAGCAAGCACTAGAACAACTACAAAGAACTGCTGCACAGGATAATCTGGATGGGGCCGCCCTGGCGATCGAATACAGAAAAGTGCAACAATTTTTCGGAAACCAAATTATGAGAGCCGAAAGCGATGAGTTAGAGGGCTCAGAAACACCCCCAGAGCAGTCCTATTTGACGGAAATTCACAAGCAACTGCGGTTGTTGGGGACAGATGTCACGTTTTTGCAAGCGTCGCGCCAGCCAGCGACAGCAAAGGCGAGGCAAACTGCGGCGATCGCGCGGCTCAACACGCTAATTGGCTACTGTGGTGCGCTGCTACAAAAAAATTCTGGTTCTTCAGGGCCCGCCAAGATACAGAATTAATAATTGAATTAACAGGGAATTAAGAAGGCAAGGAGAAATAAAGCGGTGGAATGTCCAAAATGTAAACATCCCAACTTAGAAGGCGGTACCTTAGCCGGCCGTATGTCGGTGCAGTGGTGTCCCACCTGTTACGGTATCTGGATTCCAGGCAGAGAATACGAAGCTTGGCAGAAAGAGCAGAGTCAGTGGTACAACAAATCCGAGAACCCAGATGCGACAGGGACTCTCGGCATAGAATTCACCCCGTCTGTCTACGACAGCAAAGCAGCGCTGTGTCCCGAAGACGGTCACTATCTGTCACGGGCGAAAGTTCCTTTCAGCAGAGTGCCCTTTTACATAGAGCGCTGTATGTTGTGCGGGGGCATTTGGTGCGATAACGGCGAGTGGGACATTCTCGAAAGTCTGGGATTCCACACCGAGATTGACAAGATGTTTTCTCCGAATTGGCAAGCTAAGGCCCGCGTGCAAGAACTCGCCTCTCGGGAACGTCAAGTGCTTACTGAGAAGCTGGGGCCGGATATCGCCGGATATGTGTTGGAACTCGCGGAAGTTTTAGCAGACCATCCTCACGCAGATTGTGCGGCTACTTACATACTGCGGAGAGCTGAGTTGAAGCGAAAGGAAATTTAGTCAGTTGACTGTTGATGGTTGTCAGTTGTTAGTCGCTAGTTGTTAGTTGTTAGTAATCGGTTGCGCGACCAATGATGTACTCATAAAAGATGGTTAATAGCCCGTTTTATTTGTATTTACCAACAGCCAATCAGTTTATTGCTAATAACTAATAACTTCGCAATGCTTACTAATAATTAACAACAACTAATAGCTACTATATACTGACCATTAAACAACCATTAAATAACTAATAACAACTGACCACTGACTAAGGACTAATGACTAATGACTAATGACTCTTCTCTATTTTCAGTTGACAATCTGCGAGTAGCTTATCCTCAGCGGCGAGGCCAATCCGGTTGGGCCGTTGACGGGGTTTCCCTGACGCTGAAACCGGGGGAAAAGCTCGGATTAGTTGGGGAGTCGGGCTGCGGTAAATCAACTTTGGGAAGGGCGGCGATGCGGTTGCTGCCGGATTCAACGCTGATTGAGGGGCGAGTTAGTTTTGCCGGAGAGTCGGTGTTTGATATGAATGCTTCGCGGCTGAGACGGTTTCGGGGCGAAGCTGTAGCATTGATTTTTCAAGATCCGATGACTCGTCTCGATCCTTTGATGACTGTAGGAGAACATTGCATCGAGACTTTGCAAGCTCACAGACCGAATTTGGACCGTAAGCAAGCTAAGAAACGGGCGATTGAAACTCTGGAAGCTGTGAAAATTCCTGCGTCTCGCTGGTCGCAATTTCCCCACGAATTTAGCGGCGGAATGCGGCAAAGAGTAGCAATTGCTTTGGCTCTTTTGCTCGATCCCAAATTAATTGTGGCGGACGAACCGACTACAAGTTTGGACGTAACTGTAGCTGCCCAGATTTTGCAGGAATTAACCAGACTTTGTGAGGAACGGGGAACGGCTATTTTGTTGATTTCTCACGATTTGGCGATGGTGGCTGAGTATTGCGATCGCATTGCGGTGATGTACGGCGGTAAAGTCGTAGAAACAGGGCCGGTGCAAAACGTTTTTGAAAAGCCGCAGCACGAATATACTCGATCGCTCCTCAAAGCAGCTTTGCACATTCAAGCCGATTCTGACAAAGGGTTCGCATTCGAGGAAATCAGGACTGAACCCGTTACTGCAAATTTAACAAATTCGCCTCTTTTGACCGTAACGAATTTGCAGCAACACTACAGTTTAGAAAGCAATTTATTAGATCAGTTGTTTTCCAGGAATCGCCAGGTAATTAAAGCAGTAGACGGCGTTAGTTTAGAGCTACAACGGGGAGAAACCCTAGGGCTGGTGGGGGAGTCCGGCTGCGGCAAAAGTACCTTGTCACGCACCATTTTGCAGCTAATTACCGCCACTGGCGGCAAAGTGGAATTTCAAGGAATAGATATAACTGCCTTGAACCGCGATGCTGTGAGGAAGCACCGCCGCGAAATGCAAATGATCTTTCAAGACCCCCACGCTTGCCTGAATCCGATGATGACTGTCGGGCAAAGTATTGGTGACCCTTTGTTTATTCACAAATTAGCTAATGCCAGCGAAGCTAAAAAACAAGTAATCCAAATGTTAGAGCGGGTGGGCTTGACTCCTGGGGAGGATTTCTTCCGCCGCTATCCGGGGGAATTGTCGGGAGGACAACAGCAGCGAGTTTCGATCGCCCGGGCTTTAATTACTCGCCCGCAACTGGTAATTTGCGACGAACCTGTGAGTATGCTGGATGCCAGCGTGCAGACTCAAGTTTTAGAGCTGATGTTGGAGTTGAAGCAGGAATTCAATTTGACTTATCTGTTTATTACGCACGATTTGTGGGTGGCGAGATTTTTTTGCGATCGTATTGCGGTAATGAATGCTGGAAAAATTGTTGAAATCGGTAAGACTAGGGATATTTTTACTAATCCGCAGCACCCTTACACTCAGCAATTATTGCAGGCAGCTCCTTTACTGGCTCGAACTCAATAAAAGGTCTAAAAAAGGGGCGAACAGATATCAGCCACTAAAGTCACTCACCGGCTTCTAGATGGATTTCGGAAATTTCCGGTTAAATTCGTTAAAGTTAAGGGATACTTTTCAAATCCTCCCACCGACACCAAGCACCATATGGCAGAATCTGACCTAGGCAGTTTTGCGGTGGCACCCGAAGCCTCATTCGCAATCGCAGAGGATGAGGACACCGAGATCGATCGTCCCACGGTAACTCGCTCGTCAGCATACAACAACTGGTCTGCCGACGATCCCGTGGGAGCTTTGTTCAAGGAAATGGCTCGCTATCCTCTACTGACTGCCACCGAAGAGGTGGAGTTGGCGCGCCGCGTTCAAGAATTGGTAGCCCTGGATGAACTAGAACAGCGTTTGCAGCAGGAGTTAGGCAGAGTGCCGACAAAAGCTGAACTCGCAGCGGCTTTGGGAGTGAGCGAAACTCAACTGCAACAACTTCGCCACCAGTGTCAGTCGGCGAAACGGAAAATGATCAGCTCGAATTTGCGTTTGGTGGTTTCGATTGCCAAACGCTATCTCAATCGGGGCGTGCCTTTTCTCGATTTAATTCAGGAAGGAGCTTTGGGTTTAAACCGGGCAGCCGAAAAGTTCGATCCGGAGAAGGGTTACAAGTTTTCTACTTATGCCTATTGGTGGATTCGCCAAGGAATTACCCGGACAATTGCCAATCAAGGGCGGACGATTCGCTTGCCGGTTCACATTGTCGAACAGTTAAATAAACTCAAAAAAGTTTATCGAGATTTGAGGCGTTCTCTTAAACGCAATCCAACTGAAACTGAACTTGCTAGAGAAATGCAAGTTTCTTGCGAACAGCTTCGCTACCTCCAGCAAGTACGCCGGCAATCTTTGTCTCTCAACCACCGCATCGGCTCAGAAGAAAGTTCGGAACTTTTGGATGTTCTCGAAGATAACGCGACGCAATCTCCCGAAGCTCAGATGAATGAGATGATGATGCGCCAAGATATTTTGGAGGTGTTGGACAGTATTTTGACTGAGCGCGAAAAAGAGATTGTTGCTATGCGTTACGGTTTGCTGACCGGCGAACCTTACACTTTAGAAGAGGTCAGCAGTTTGTTCAATTTGTCCCGCGAACGAGTCCGTCAAATTCAAAATAAGGCAATGCGAAAGCTGCGCCGCCCTCAAGTGACGGAACGATTGAAGGGCTGGTTGAAATAAACTAAAAAACATTGAGTTGGCATTTTGAAAAATCTTAAAATTATTGTGGGGACACTCCCACCCCGCCGTATATAGCAATCTTTGCATCATTTGTGAATTTATTACTCCCTCCCCGCTGGTTCGGGAGGGTGGGGGTGGGGTAAAAAATTTACGACTCCTGCAAGGATTGCTATATATGCTTATTCAATGGGGAAAAACTTAATTAAAAATTACAAATTAAAAATGTCTTGATGTGGTATTTTTAATTCTTGATTGTCGCGTACTACTTACTTATTTATGTCTTCTGAGGTAATTTTGCGTCCAGCTACGCGCGCCGACGTGCCGGTGCTGTTTGATTTGATTAAAGCTTTAGCTGAGTACGAAAAATTATCTCATGCCGTTACTGGCAATGCGGTTGATTTGGAGCATCATTTGTTTGGCGATCGACCTTTTGCTGAAGCGATTTTAGCCGAGTGCGAAGGTCAAGTGGTGGGCTGGGCGCTGTTTTTTTACAATTATTCTACTTTTTTGACTCAGCCGGGAATTTATTTGGAAGATTTGTTTGTGATCCCTGAGTTTCGAGGGCGGGGAATTGGCAAGTCTTTGATAGTTTATTTAGCGCAGTTGGCGGTTGAAAGGGGCTGCGGGCGTTTGGAATGGAGCGTTTTGGATTGGAATGAATTGGCGATCGGATTTTACAAGGGTATTGGTGCTGATGTGATGCCCGACTGGCGGATTTGCCGGGTTGCGGGCGAGTCTTTGGCAACTTTGGCATCGAAGTAATTCAGGGCGGGCTAGAAGCCCACCCCACAAAAAATTCATCTGTTGTGGAACAGGCATCTTGGCTGTGTGTGGAACAGGCATCTTGCCTGTGTGGAACAGGCATCTTGCCTGTTAAGCTAAAATGCCGCACTCCGGTTAATTAATACCGACCTACTTAATTGGCAAAAATATAGGAAAATTTAAGTAACAGTAGATTTTGATGGAGAGAGTCGATCGTGATTATTTGGGTAAACGAGCAAATCGATCCGTCGGGCATTCTTTATTCTTGCATTGCTTGTTGCGATGAGACTCAAGCGAAGGATTGCCACAAATCTTTTGAGCAAAATTTGACGGCGGAGCAAAAACAGCAGGGCTGGGTTGCTACCTTGCGGACTGTTAGTTCTTGGGATGAGGTGCCTGTTAATGCTTTGAAATTGAATTAATGAGTGCAAGTCATCAGCAGCTTTAGTCTCCCCCTGTTTCCGTTCGCTCGAAGCGGCCGGAAAACGGGGGACATCTGTTTGGAAAAGGCAAGATAGCTCGATCGCACATTGGTCAAATTAACAGAAATTTTGTGAATCTGAAGGCAAAAAGCTGCAAGCATTTGGGGCGGCGAGTCTGAGGATTGTGCCCTGCAAGGTGCGGGAATTTGGGGGGAAATTTTCGGGCCTGCTGTGCTGCGAACAGGCTAGGACGAAAAAGCGTGCAAGTACGATCCTCTTCGAGGGCTCCGCTAACGACAATTCGCATTTATTAAACGGACTTTAGCATTACAATTAATACATAAAGGCATTTCAAATTGTCAAGTTAAATTTTTATGCTTGAAACCTTATTTCACGCTTATACCCCTCTAGTTATTTGCACTGGCTTGGGACTGCTGTTGTTTCAGTACATCCCAGTTAATTTTCCCAAGCTGCTGAGCCACTTTCTTTTCTGGATTGGGATACCGCTGCAAATTCTAGTTTTAGCCCGTCAAAGCGATTTTTCGGGTGCTGTGGGATTCACGCCGGCGATCGCCATATTTGTGTTATTTGTGAGTACGAGTTTAGCTTGGTTGACTTGGGTATTATTGCGGATGCTGAGTGCGGCCCACATCAAAAAGCCATCTTTTCAGGGCAAAAATTCTCTGGTTAACTTATTTTTGTTAAATATAAATTCCCTGAAGCGATCGAGCCAAGGCAGTTTTATCCTAGCTGCGATGCTAGGGAATACCGGCTTTGTCGGATTAGCAATCACCCCCTCTATCATCAGCAGCGATAACAACAACTGGGCCGTCTTATACAGCGTTACTAACAACGTGATCGGAACCTACGGTTTCGGTGTATTTATTGCGAGCTATTTCGGGAATTCCGAGCAACCAAATCACTGGTGGACTCAGATCCGGGACGTGCTGACAGTTCCCGCCCTGTGGGCATTTTTAGTTGGTTTTTTCACGAGAAACATCCCCCTGCCCGAGACAGTGGAATCGGGATTGCAGACGGCAGTTTGGGTGGTAATTGTCAGTGCTTTGCTGCTGGTTGGCATCCGGCTGAGATCTATTAAGAAATGGGAAAGTTTTGAACTAGCGTTAATCCCGTCGCTGTTAAAAGTGGTAATTGTGCCGGTGCTGATCGGATTAGGTGCTAGTTATTTCGGATTGAGCGGCGATCCGAGGTTCGTGTTGGTGTTGATGTCGGGAACGCCCACAGCTCTTTCCGTGCTGATTTTAGCAGAAGTCTACGAGCTCGATCGCGATTTGTTAGCTAGCAGCATCGCCCTCACTTCTGTCGGGTTGCTGTTGATGCTTCCGCTGTGGTTAGCTGGGTTTAGTTAATATTAGCTAAAGTTTCAAATCAGATTGCTCTAAAATTTCGCAGTACAATTAACAATAACTGCACGGAAAAGACGATGACTGAGATAATAACTGCTACAGGTCTGCCTCCTGCATTCCCCGACCATACCCAATTGCCAGACGAAGACGGTACATTTGTGAAAAATTTTCAGGAGCATCCCCAGAGCATCATTCTGACAGATTCGATCGGGCCGGTTGTAGAGCGGCTGCATCCAGACGGACAATATGCGATCGGGCAAGATTGCGGTATTTACTGGCGAGAAACTGACCCGCCAGAGCGAGGTGCAGAAGCA
Organism: Microcoleus sp. MON1_C5; assembly: GCF_036701875.1. NCBI lineage: Bacteria > Bacillati > Cyanobacteriota > Cyanophyceae > Oscillatoriales > Microcoleaceae > Microcoleus > Microcoleus sp. MON1_C5. The sequence continues at coordinate 15,397 of NZ_JAUBRN010000002.1, forward strand.
CCGGATTGGTTTTACGTGCCGAATGTACCGGCAACACTTGACGGTTTTCGCCGTTCTTATGTACTTTGGCGGGAACACATGGCTCCGTTCATTGCTTTAGAATTTGCTAGCGGTAATGGAGAGGAAGAGCGCGATCGTACTCCCTTGACTGTGGCCGCTGATGGTACCACCACTAAACCGGGTAAGTTTTGGGTGTACGAGAGAATTATCCGCATTCCTTACTACGGGATTTATGAAATGAGAACGGGCAATTTAGAGGTCTATCACCTAATAGATTTTGTGTATCAAAGGATGCAGCCAAACGAACGCGGTCACTATCCCATTCCTGTACTAGATGTAGAATTGGGACTCTGGCAGGGAAGCTATCAAAATCAAGAACTTCTTTGGCTGCGGTGGTGGGATTCGCAGGGGAATTTGCTGTTAACTGGCTCCGAACAAGTTGAAATTGAGCGGGCCCTAGTCGAACAAGAACGGGAAAGAGCCGAACAAGAACGGGAAAGAGCTGAACAAGAACGGGAAAGAGCTGAACAAGCAGAGCGAAAAGTTGCCCAGCTAGCGGAGCGACTGCGAGCAATGGGAATCGATCCCCATGCTGAGGATTGATATCAAAGTCCCAAAACTCTCTCTGTAGCGCTAGCACTGCGTACCTTACCTTTTATAATCACAGAAAACCAAGCTTATGGAAACTAAACCACCTCTACCGCCCTTTACGTTGGAAACGGCTAAAGCCAAAGTTCAAGCTGCTGAAGATGCCTGGAATACCCGCGATCCAGAACGAGTAGCCTTAGCTTATACGGAAGATTCTCAGTGGCGAAACCGTGCCGAATTCTTCAGCGGACGGGAAGAAATCAAGGCTTTTTTAAGACGAAAATGGGCAAAGGAATTAGATTACCGTTTAAAGAAAGAACTGTGGAGTTTTACAGACAATCGGATTTCTGTTCGATTTGAGTATGAGTGGCACGATGATTCTGGCTACTGGTATCGCGCCTATGGTAACGAACAGTGGGAATTTGCAGAAAATGGGTTAATGCGAAGACGTGAAGCTAGTATTAATGATGTTCCCATTCAAGAGTCAGAACGGAAGTTTCGATAGGAGTTATCTGTGAGTTGCTTAATGAAACTTAGACATTTTCTCACCTTTTTAGGGGCTGAAAACCTCTCCCTCGCAAAAGAAAGAGGTCTATGGCCTAAAAATGCCTGAAACCATTGTAAATATTAGATTCCTGCCCCTTTGAGGTCAAAGTCTTTCTCTATCTAGGTTTTAAGCCATTTTGGCTTCAGTTTTTGTCTCAGCCCGTTAGCGCAACTTTCGGAATTACTGCTGATTTCTCCCCTGCAACTGAAAACCGCTATATGATGAATTGGGCCCAATCAGTTTCCTAGACCATAGATACCGCGACATTGGTTGCTGTACAGATAGTCGGCATCTCAATAATAAACTGCGTTCCCTGCTCTGGCGTAGAAAAACACTGTATTTGAGCGCAGTGTTTTTCTAGCAGAATTTTTCGGCTGATTGACAATCCCATGCCTGTACCTTTTCCGATTGGCTTAGTAGTAAAAAAGGGAGTGAAAAGTTTTGAACGAACTTTCTCAGTCATGCCAATACCATTATCAGCAATTGTGACCCGAATGTCTGAAGCAGTGCTACTGTTGTCATAGGAATTGCCCGCTACGACTTCAGTACGAATCAAAATCTGCGGGTGAAAAACTTTACCCTCTTCTCTACTTGCCCGCTCTTCCAAAGCATCTATAGCATTCGCTAAAAGGTTCATAAACACCTGATTAAGCTGACCTGCATAACAGGTCACAAGTGGCAATGGACTATAGTCTTTAATCACGTTAATAGCAGGACGATCTGACTTACCCTTGAGGCGATGCTGCAATATCATCAAGGTGCTATTAATACCTTCGTGAATATCTACTGATTTGATTTCGGTTTCATCCAACCGCGAAAAATTGCGTAGAGACTCCACAATCATACGAATGCGTTCGATGCCTAACTGCAAGGAAGAAAGCAACTTTGGCAAATCGTCCATGATAAATGACAACTCTCCATCTTCTATTGCCTGGAGAATTTCTGCTTCGGGTTGCGGGTAATGCCGTTGGTAGAGATTCAATACATAGATGAGTTCTTTAATATAATCTTTCGCATAGGAGATATTGCCGTAAATAAAGTTAACCGGATTGTTAATTTCATGAGCGACACCTGCAACTAATTGACCGAGACTAGACATTTTTTCACTTTGAACTAGCTGGAGTTGTGTTTCTTGCAGTTCTTTGACAAAATGCTCTAAGGCAAGAGCTTTTTGGTGTTCTTTTTCTTCACTGATACGCAGTGCTTTCTCTACTTGTTCGCGCTGCTCTATTTCTGACTGCAATTTATGACCGAGACAAAAACTTCTCAAAGCTGTTAGCACTGTAGTGTATAGCTTTGATGTCGTTAATTCAGTTTTAGTTTTATAGTCATTAATATCGTAATTGGTAATAACGCTTTTTTCGGGGACTTGGCCGGGTTGACCCGTGCGTAAAATAATTCGTACTAACTGATTGCCTAACACTTGGCGGACATATTTCACAAACTCTAAGCCAGCATCATCCGTTTCCATGATTACATCAAGCAGGATGATAGCCACATCCGGATGTTCTTGAATTAACTGTTTAGCTTCCTTAGCGGAATAAGCACTAATAAATTTTAAAGATTTATTTTCATAAACAAACTTTCTTAAGGCAATATCGGTAGCTGTGTGAACTTGAGCTTCATCATCTACAATCAAAATTTTCCAGCTTTCTGTCGGAGTATCTTCTGATACTTCATCGGCAAAAAATAACTCTTCATCTGAGTTAACTTCATCCGCAAATAACACTTTTTCAGATGATGTTTCATTTGAAAAGCCGTAAATACTTTTGTCCATTGCTGCTTACCTTTCTTTGTTACTGATGTTGGGATTTAGGAAACTACGGTTGTGAATCGATTTGTAGGGGTAGCTTAATAATAAATTGGGTGCCTGTTCCAACCTCACTTTTACATTCTATTTCGCCCAGAAGTTTTTGGGTTACTAAATTGTAGACAATATGCAATCCCAACCCGCTACCACCCTGACCGCGTTTTGTAGTAAAGAATGGCTCGAAAATTTTACTTAAATTTTCAGGGGGAATGCCTTGACCATTATCGGAATATTCAAATCTAAGTCGAGAGCCCTCTTGCTGCCAATCAAAAGCCAGCTTTCCACTAGCGCCCGGTTCGTAAGCGTGAATCAGAGAGTTCATCAGCAAATTTGTGATAACTTGGGATAATGCACCAGGATAAGAATCTAGGGCTATTTTGGTGTCTCTTTTAATTTCGATCGAATGTTTGCTATTTCTCAATTTTGGTTTTAATTGGATTAAAATTTCATCGAGATAATCTCTTACCAAGAAAGTTCGCCGTTCTTCGCTGGAGCGATCGACTGCTACTTCTTTAAAGCTCCGAATTAATGCTGCTGCTTGATTGAGATTGGTTAGAAGGGTGTTGCTGCTAGTGGTGGCTATATCCAAAAATTCTTCGAGTTCAGAGCGTTTCATTTTGCCACTGTTATAAGTAGAAGCAAATTCTGTGGTATGTTCTGCTAAAGCTGACGCAACGGTGACGCCAACGCCGATGGGAGTATTAATTTCATGGGCGACGCCTGCAACTAATCCTCCCAGCGATGCCATTTTTTCAGCTTCCACTAGCTTACTTTGAGTAGCTTTTAAGTTATCTAAGGCGTTGGATAATTCTAGGGTGCGATCGCTGACTAATTGCTCTAAGTTTTGATTGAACTCCTGCAAGTTATTGTAGAGTTGGGCATTTTCAATGGAAATGGCTATTTGGGCCGATAACAATTTTAACAGTTCTAGTCTATCTGTAGTGAAAGCTCCTTCTGTGAGGTTATTTTCTAGGTAAAGAATGCCTGTCAGTTTGCCTTGGTGTATCAGAGGGGTGCAGAGAATGGATTTGGGTTGAGTGGCTGCTATGTAAGGATCGCGGGTAAATTGTCCCTCTTGGGTGGCGTTATTTAAAACTACGTTTTCCTGGGTGCGGATGACGTAGTGGGCGATCGCACTTGCCAGTTTTGGCGTTTCCCCAGAAGCTGCTTCTGCATTGAGGGGAAGCGAGCGCAGCACGCTAATTTCATCCTCCTTGACGGAACCTTCAGCCTCTATCGCCCAGTTTCCCGCTTTTTCTAAAATTAAAAATCCTTTTTGGGCGCCTGCATTTTCGATGGCAATTTTCATCAATCTTTCCAGCAATTTACTCAAAACTATTTCACCTGAAATTGCTTGGGAAGCTTTCATTACTGTGGCTAAATCTAGCGTCTCTCCCAAATTAGTGCTAGTGGTAGTAGGCGCATTCGTTGTTCGGTTAGCTTTTGTTTGAGTTGTTGTCTTGGCTGATGTTCTAGCTAGGAATTGGGGGTATTTTTCTTCTAAATCCTCAACTTTAGCTAGAGCGCCCCAGAGTTGGTAGCTATAATGAGCGTTTTGCATATAAGCTTGGGCGATCGTGTCTTTACCCCATGACAGGTAGAATTTGGCAGCAAGTTCGTGAGCAAGTGCTTCCTCGTTGATATACTCGTTTTCTTTGGCAAGGGCAATAGCCTTGTCGTACATCTCAATCGCTTCTATTTTTTCGTCTAAAACCCGATGCCGTTCTGCCTCTACTAGATAGAATTTGTGCAGATAATTCATTGGAGCATGATGCGCCCAGTTCTGCATTTTTTCTTGATTGGCTTGTACTCTGTCGAGAATTTTCTGTTGTTCAGATTCTTGGCTATTGGCATACACCGCTAGCCGTACTAAAGAATCGTAAAAATGGAAGATAGGAACAACGGGCAATCCTACTAATGCCTCTAAATGCTTCTCTGCTATAGCAATATTCTCAGTTGCTTCAAAGTAATTTTCAAACCAATAACCAAGTAAAGTTTTGTTTAAATATAGGTATGCAACTCCCGCTTTGTCGTTTGCTTGCTGGTACAATGGCAACTTCAGATCCTCATCGCAGGCTTCACCCTTTAGAATGCAAGGATTTTCGGTTCTTCCCAGCAGATTTAATATAGCCTGCCAAAAAATTTCTATATAATTAAGCGCTGTTGCTTGCTTGATTTTCTCAATAGCATCTCTGTTGATTGGTATCTCTCTGTCAAGCACAGTTAGTTCTTTGCCGCTATAGTAAGCGAAACACGAATGCTGTAGTAGACTATAGCCTGCATATTCTAAATCTCCTGTCTCCATTCCGCTAGAGAAACCTGACACCAAAGGCTCTAAGGTTTCTCTCAGATGCTCTTTCCAATGTCGGATGAGTGTATTTACAATGAAGACTGTCTTGGCTTTGATTTCTTGAGCATTTAACTTTGACACTAGAGTTAAAGCCAATTGACCAAACTGATAACCTGAATCAATATCTCCCACAATGGCACAAAGAAGAAGACCATAATTGCCATAAGCAAACGGAGAAACGGAAGCATTACCATATTGGACGGATAAATTTATTTGTTTGCACACCGTCAAGGGTACCAGTGTAGGAGCAGCAAGGTATGCAGGAGAAAAGATACTTGATAAAACTCTCATGGCTGCTAGTTTATAGGCATCGGTCATTTGAGGCAGGTTAGCTAAATCCTCAATTTCCAAGCCCTTCAAAATTGCCGCAGTTTCCCCTAGTGCCTGGCCAATATCTGACAGGTTCGGCTGAGAGGGAAACTCCACCCCTAATAGCTTTAAAACTTGTAACCCCGTACTAACAGCTTCTAGCAGCCTGTTCTGCCCCATGTAAGCTTGCATCTGGACTTCATACACTTTCACTTTGTCCAGCAGCGTTTTGGCGCAGTTTTGTACTATCTCCACAAATCTCTGCATTCCTTCAAAATTACCGCTCAAAAAAACTGCCTCTGCAGCTTCCTGATGCAGGGCTAATGTCAGTTCATACTGACTGTTCCAACTATCTTCTCCTAACAGTCTTAAACCTACTTGCAAATATTTAATCGCCGACTCATGGGCTGTAGCTGCTTTGGCTTTTTGACCGGCAATTAAATTGAGTTTAGCAATTTCAGTGCGTTCGGATTCGTCGCTAACCAGTTCAATTGCTAGATTCAAATGATCGACGAGCGCAAATATTTCTTCCGTTCGCGTCTCTGTCGAGGTATTTTGCCACAGCAAGCGACCAATTTGCAAGTGAACTATTTTTTTAGAACTTTCTTCAATCAGAGCATAAGCTGCTTGTTGCACGCGATCGTGCAAAAACTTATAAGTAGTAATGATGAGATGAGACTGAAGAATTTCTTCTTCTGTCGTGCCTAATTCAGAAGTTGCTAAAATTAATCCATCTTGGATGGCTGGCAATAGCTCTTGAAAAGTTTCGGCGGTAGATTTTTCGTTGACTATCGAGAGAGTATTTAAGTCAAAACTATTGCCCACACAAGCGGCTAACCGTAAAACCTGCTGAGTTGCATCTGGCATTTTTCTCAATTTACCGACCATCAATTCAACGACGTTATCGGTAATCCCTACGGCTTCAATTTCTGAAATATTCCAATCCCAGTTTTTTTGGTGAGAATTAAAATTCAGGAGGTTTTCTTCATAGAGAGTTATGAGAAACTGATTGACAAAAAAAGGATTGCCTTGAGTTTTACCGACGACTAACTCAGTTAGGGGGAGGACTGAGCCTCTATCCCTACGCACAGTATCAGCTATCAGGTTAGTAATATGTTCGATATCTAAGGGAGTTAAAGTAATTTGGTTAATAGTCGCTTCTTGCTTTTGCAGCGCCTCCAGAGTCATTATCAGAGGATGCGTCGGGCTCACTTCGTTATCTCGATAAGCACCCATTAGAAATAAGTATTTTGTTTCCTCATCTGCCATCATTACTTGCAGCAGTTTCAAAGTAGCGGAGTCAGCCCATTGCAAATCGTCTAGAAAAATGACTAAGGGATGCTCGACTGAACAAAACACCCGGATAAATTTTTGAAACACTAAATTAAAACGATTTTGCGCTTCCGTAGCGCCTAACTCTTGGACGGGTGGCTGCTTGCCAACAATGAGTTCTACGTCGGGAATGACATCTATAATGATTTGGCCGTTATCACCAAACGCTGCTAAAAGTTTTTCTTTCCAAGTGCTGAGTTGCGTTTCGCTTTCAGTTAAGAGTTGCTTGACTAAGGACTGAAAAGCTTTAACAATAGCTGAGTAAGGAATATTGCGTTGAAATTGGTCGAATTTTCCGGCAATAAAATAACCGCTTGCCTTAGTAATCGGTTTATAAACTTCTTGCACTAAGGCTGATTTGCCAATGCCAGAGTAACCCGACACTAACATAATTTCTGTTGTGCCATTGCTGACGCGCTGGAAGGCTGATAATAAGGTTTCAATTTCTCGTTCTCTCCCATAGAGTTTTTGAGGTATTTGAAACTTATCACTCATATCTTTTTGGGCGAGATCAAAATCTACAATCGTTCCTTTAGCCTGTAGTTGTTCCCGACATTCTTCTAAATCTGCGAGAATCCCCCAAGCACTTTGGTATCTTTTTTCAGCCGTTTTTTCTAACAGTTTTACTACAATATCAGAAACCACTTTAGGAATTTTTGGATGAATTTCATGGGGCGGCACTGCTTGTTTAGCCATATGACAGTGGACTAATTCCATTGCATCGTTGTAATCGCATGGCAGTTGCCCCGTTAGCAGTTCGTAAAAAGTAACTCCTAATGAGTAAAAATCAGTACGGTAGTCGATCGCTCGGTTCATTCTGCCTGTTTGTTCCGGCGATATATAGCTCAGAGTGCCTTCTAAAACATTAGGATTTTTTAGGGTAGGATTCTCACGAGTTAAAACAGTAGAGATGCCAAAATCTATGATTTGGACTAGCCCTGTTGTCGAGTTAATAATAATATTGCTAGGGTTGATATCTTTATGAATAATGTTATGTTGATGAATGTCGCCTAACGCCCTGGTTATTTTAATAGCGGTTGCCAAAAACTCTTCTAAGGTAAGTTTGTGATCAGCCAACCACAGCTTTAATGATTTTCCACCACAATCCTCGAAAATAATAACTAAACTGTTTTGATATCTTTCTAAACTGTAGGTTTTAGGGACACTTTCTAGGTTAAAATTGCGTGTAATTTCGTATTCCTGCTTGTATCTGACTAACGAAGCTGGCATCGGATAATCTTGCTTGATAAATTTGAGAATTACCGGTTGGTTGTCTTGCTTTCTCAGTCCTCGGTAAACTAAAGAATTATTACTTTCATGAATTTGGTTGGTAATGTCGTAGCCCGGTAAGTTAATCATTCTTACAGCCTCTTGCCAGTATTAATACTCTATTATTTTTTTAGGAACTGTTAATTAATTAATTAAGTAGATGTATCCTCTAATACATAATAATATCCGAAAATTTAAGAAAAACTTAAGTTTAAAAATAAAATTTATTTTTTATTAACATTTCTTAAAAATAAGACGGCTAAACATTCCGGTCAGGAGTGATCTCGCTCCACAGTTTCCTGCAAAATCCGGCAAAACAGAGTGAAGGGATCTCGCCCTTGGTCTTCACAGGAGATTTGTACGGCTTGTTATAGTTACTAGATCTATAGCCAGATATGGGGGGACTGGCGGGGGGTAAATTTGACTTTTGCAAGAACTCTAAAGAAGTTTATAGAGCACCTGCGATCGTGTAGAATCTGAAAAAATAATTTTAATGGAGTTTTGTTGCAAATGAAATTTTTGGCGATCGAAACACTAATTGTTAGTTCTATCCTTCTGTCAATCTCATCATTGTCCTCTGCTCAAAGTAATCAACAGGGCTCTACAATTCTCCCCACAGGAGCTTACTACGCTCAAGGAACAATGTTCAATAACTCCCGTAGAGAGATTGCACATCAAAACAATAGAATCTGCATCAAGATCGTCGATGGCCCTGCAAATCCCTACAAAGGAGTCGAATCTATCACAATTAGCAGCGTGTCTTTGGAAAATGGGAAATTCTATATTGATGCAACTGGCACAGAGCTAGTATTAAAAAACAATGGAAAAGCATTCTCTGGCGACATTCGCGGTACATGGGAGTATAGAGGTATCTCGCCCGATCCAAGGAGTCAACCCATACAAGCTAAAAAAATGGCAGAATGTGTAGCTGCTCAAGGACGATATGTGCAGAAGATGGAAGGAATATCCATTTCAGGAATCGATTTTCCCAAGCATTAACCACGATCGAGATGGGTGGGGGCGAAACCAAAAGGTGCTCTGTGAGATGCAGTAATCGGTAATCGAAGTAAGGTGCGGAGTACGCACCCTACTTAATTAGGTTATGCGTCCAAGACTGTATCCTCAATCGCAAAGCAAACTCGGAGAAGTCAGCACAAAGACATCCCTGGTTCCCACCCCTTCAGATTCCGGTTTAATCGGCGTAGTAAAGTGGAAAAACTCGTGGTCGTTAACTAACAGCAATTCCCCTGGCTGCAGAACTTTATTAAAAACAGGCTTCTCTTTTTTAGCCAAGTACAAATGCGTTTCCCCGCCTACAATATTAGTTCTGTCAACCGAGAAAATCCCGATAAAGTCAGTACCGTCTTGGTGAATGCCTTCCGGCGCGGGGTTGCCGAAATTGTGCGGCGAACAAGTCGTCCTGATTTGATGGATGCCGATTTCAGCTTCCGGGTGAATTTTGCAGGAATCGAAAAAAGCAAAAATCATCTGTTTGAAATTATCGAGGGCGATTAGCCGATCGTCCAATTCGGCAAATTCCCGCCTGATATCACCCACTAGCGGATTGTATGTTTTGCTTTGAAACAAATAGCCGTGAGGTAACTTAACTAACTCATCTCCGTTGACTGTAAACCGCGACAATCTTCTAGAACGATACTTACCTTTCACATACGGATCGACAGGCATATCGTCAAAAAATTCCTTGAAACCTTCTAGCTTAATCGAGTTTACTTTTTTGAAAGTAAACATGAAGGCATAATCCAACTGAATGGATTCTAATACGGTTTTCATAGATTTTACTTCCTGAAGCCTTGCTCCCCTCCCTAATTTTGCCTTGAGGAGGTGTATGCTTCTACTCTAGCGCAGGTTTTTTGTATGTGTCGTAAAAGACACTACAAAAATTGCAAAGATATCGTAAAGCTTGCAAGATGAATCCGGGGGCTTGTTCTTTTTTTAATCCAAAATCCAAAATCTAAAATCTAAAATCGATTGACCGCTTTCACCAGCGACTGACAGGCGCGCAGGAAAACGGCAACATCGACCCCAAGTGTGACGTACTGAACGCCAGCATCAATCCACTCCTGGGCGATTTCGGGGTTATCCGCAAAAGTACCCGCGGCTTTGCCTGCTTTGCGGATGGTTTGCACTGCCTCCTGCATCATGTCGATGACTCGGGGATCGCGGACTTGGCCGGGAATGCCGATCGACTGTGACAGATCGTAAGGCCCTAGAAAAATCACGTCCACCTCTGGGACAGTCACTATTTCTTCCAGGTTGTCGATGCCAGCTTTGCCTTCGACATGAATCACAACCAAGGATTCTTCGTTGAGTTTGTCGGTGATATTTGTACCTGCGGCGGTGTAAAGCCCCGCCCGCGTAGCGAAGGAAAGGCCTCGCGTGCCCAGAGGACTGTATTTAGCGCTTTTGACAGCGGTTTCGGCATCGATTTTGCTTTCAATTTGAGGTACTTGAACGCCTGCACTGCCGATGTCGAGAGCTCGTTGAATTTGCGGCCCGTCGTTTTTGCGGACGCGAATAATCGGTGCAATTCCAGTGCAGTCGGCGGCGCGACACAAATCTTCAGCAGCAAGCGGGTTCAGGGGGCCGTGTTCCATATCGATAACGGCGAAATCGAATCCAGCGTGACCGCATATTTCCATGAATGCGGGATAAGCGCAGTTCATAAATAAACCGAGGACTGTTTCCCCTTGTTTAATTTTTTGTTTGAGTTGGTTTTGACGCATAAATTTGGAGTTTTTTTACCGCCGCTGACGACCGATGAACCTAAATTGTTTTTAATAAAACAGCTAAAATATTGCTGTTACAAATTACTTTAGGTTAAGAGAATAGACAAAAACTTTGTAGCTGCTTTTGCTTCTCTTTTAAAAGGAATCAAGCACAAAAGCCAGCCAAAAATAAACATTCCTAAAATGGGTAAAAATATTGCTCCCACGGAGGGCTCGACTAACCAAGCAAATAAAGCAAACATTCCAATACTGCCAGTCGTCCACAGCCAAAGAATCAAAATTCCTATAACTATTTTATGTAAACTCATCCTAATTTTGATGGAACAACCGAACTGTTGAGTATGTATTTCTCCTTGTATAATTGGGAACAATAAATTTCGACCGATCATGATGCGATTGATTGTGAAGGTTTTGCCAGAAATCGTTCCTTCATAGGGTTTCGCAGGTGGCGGCCCAAAGGGTATAATTATTCTAACAACTTTGGGAGGAGTAACAACTTCGTCCAACCTGCGTAAAACCTCCGAAAAAGTTAAACTGGTGGTAATTGTTAAACTCTCAAAAGGAATCAATGACCTAAAAATTTTGACGATTTTGAGCATAAGGTAGAGCCGACTGTTCAATAGTTGTTGCTGGTATTAATGCCTCTTCTCTAAAAAAGTTTTCCCTGACAACACCGCGAAATACCAGTATACTGCAAAATAAACATTTAGATGGCATGAGTGTTTTTCGCGCTATGTCAAAATTAATTCCACAATCTCCGATGAAACTTCGACAGTATCTATTTTTGCTCAAAGGTCGATCGATCCTTAGCCTCACCCTCGGCATCATTTCCGCGATAGGGAGCATTTCGCCAGTATTTGCCGCACCTCCCCGCAATCCCGACACTGCTGAAACTTGCGACATTCTAGTAGCAGGCGGCGGGCTCGCAGGCGCTGCTACCGCTTACGAAGGTTTGCTGGCGGGGCGCACAGTTTGCCTTACTGAAATTACTGACTGGGTAGGCGGTCAAATTTCCTCCCAGGGAACTTCCGCACTCGATGAAAGAGAGACTCAGCGATCGCTCTTATTTTACCCCCGTGGCTACCTCGAATTGCGGGGGCGGATCGAGGAACATTACGGCCGGCTAAATCCCGGAGGCTGTTGGGTTAGCTATTCGTGTTTCATGCCCTACGACGGTCACAAAATTCTATTTAACATCTTGCAGGATGCCGCTAGAAAAGGCAAAGGCACGCTGAAATGGTTTCCCAATACGGTTATTAAAGAACTAGCAATTACTCCTGCTGTGGCCGGCAATGCGGTTGGGGGCCAACAAATTAAAAGTGCGATCGCCATTCAACACAAACCCGCCGCCAACACGCCCCCACTCAACACCGAAACTCTTTCTCAAACTATTGAAGATGCCTATCGCTACGAAAATTCGGCGCGCTTTAATAAAACTATTATTAGGTTTATTCCTAAAGCATCTCAGAACCCCCCTAACCCCAGAAGAGGGGGGAATTCCACCAGTTCCCCCCCTTTACAAGGGGGTGCTGATTGGTACGTTGTAGATGCCACTGAAACAGGGGAATTGATCGGACTTGCGGATGTTCCTTACCGCCTCGGAATTGACCCGCGTTCCCCTCTCGAACCTTCCTCCCCCAGCCCAACCGGCGACGCTTACTGCACTCAAGGTTTTACCTACACCTTTGCGATGCAAGCAACGAAGGAACCGCAGCAGCATCAAGTGCCGTCTTTTTATCAACAATACGCTCCTTACTACAGCTACGAATTGCAGAGATTGGCGAGCTTTCCCTTAGTTTTCACCTACCGCCAAATCAGGAGCATGAGACCGGATGAAAAGCGACCTTCAGACCCGAAGCAATTCCCGATTTATCCGGGGGATATTTCGATGCAAAACTGGACTTGGGGCAATGACTATCGTCCCGGTTCTGCCCAGGATAATTTAATTTATTCTCGCGAGCAGTTGGAAGCAGCAGGTCAACTGCAACCGGGGGGATGGATGGGCGGTTTGCGAACGGAAACTTTGCGAAAAGGAGAGGAAAATGCCAAAGGATTTTTCTACTGGCTGGTAACAGGAACTACTGACTCGCAGCTAGGAGAGGGATTCAAAAAGCCTAATCCAAACAATCGTTTTTTGAGCGGGTTGGATTCGCCGATGGGGACGGTACACGGACTTTCTAAATATCCTTATATGCGGGAGGGCCGGCGCATTATTGGGCGGCCGAGTTTCAATCAGCCTCAAGGTTTTACGGTGTGGGAAGTTGATATGTCTCGCACTGACTTTACGGCTGATTTTTACCGCCAGAATTTGTCGGAGGAAGAGTATCGCAATTTGTGGTTGGCTGTGGGTGGTTTGAATGCGCCGGCTTTGGCTGTGGGAAGTCAATCTGTTGAGGATACAAAATCGCGATCGCGCGCTACGATTTATCCTGATTCTGTGGGTATCGGTCATTATGCGATCGACTTTCACCCCTGCATGACCAACAGTCCGCCGGAAGCACCGGGAAATACCGAACGCGAAGGCACTCGCAAAGCTCAAGGGCAAGCTTATCCGTTCCAAATTCCGCTGCGGGCAATGATTCCTCAGAAAATTGACAATATGTTAGTGGCAGGTAAAAGTATTGCTGTTAGCCACACAGCGGCGGCTGCTTATCGAGTGCATTCTTTTGAATGGTCTGCCGGTGGGGCGGCGGGAGTTACGGCTGCTTTTTCCTTGGAAAAAGGGATTCTACCTTATGAATTAGTGGACGAATTGCCGTCCCGCGAGCCGAATTTGGAAGTGTTGCAGTTGCGGTTGCAACAAAATGCCAATCCGATCGCCTTTCCGGGTACTTCTATTTTCAATAGTTCGTGGCAAAATTGGAAATAATCGCAGTTGGTAATCTGTAGCGCTGGCATCCTGCCCGCCCTACAATAAAATTCACTCTTTGTAGAACAGGGTGGAACAGGCTTTCGGGCTTGTTCCTGACACCCGACAATTAACTGGTTACCAAGAAGAGCCTGCGAACCAGTATAAAATAATCAATAACAAAATAGCTGATAAACAGCAATTTGTCATCCATCTTTCGACAGAAGCAATCAGACACTGCTTTAGTTGGATAATATCAATAATCTCAAAAATATTCCCCCTTCCCCTTCAAACTCGTCAAAGGTAACGGTCATGTCAACTGCACAGATAACCAGCCCCAATTCCAATAATTATGCCAAACAGTTACTTAGAACCTTAGTGGCAGTCAAAAAAGGGGACTTTTCAGTTCGGATGCCCATAGACCAGACCGGTCTAGCGGGGAAAATTGCTGACGAACTTAACGACATTATCGATCTCAATGAGAGAATGGCGGCCGAACTCGAGCGGATCGGCACAGTTGTCGGTAAAGAAGGCAAAATCGCCCAGCGGGCAACCATTGGCAGCGCCGAGGGGTCATGGGCAGCTAGCGTAAACTCTGTCAATACCCTAATTACAGATTTAGTGCAACCAACCTCTGAAACCGCCAGAGTAATTCGGGCCGTAGCAAAAGGAGATTTATCGCAAACTATCGCCTTAGAAATAGAAGACAGACCCCTCAAAGGAGAATTCCTCCAAACAGCGCAAATTGTCAACACAATGGTAGACCAATTGAGCTCCTTTGCGTCGGAAGTAACGCGGGTGGCTAGGGAAGTGGGAACCGAAGGGAAATTAGGGGTGCAAGCAGAAGTTAAAGGAGTTGCTGGAACTTGGAAAGATTTAACGGATTCAGTTAACTCGATGGCGGGGAATTTAACAGCACAAGTGCGTAACATTGCCGAAGTGACAACGGCAGTGGCAAATGGCGACTTGTCGAAGAAAATTACAGTAGATGTAAAAGGTGAAATTCTCGAACTGAAAAACACGATTAACATCATGGTGGATCAGTTGAGTTCCTTCGCATCAGAAGTAACGCGGGTGGCGAGAGAAGTGGGAACGGAAGGTAAATTAGGCGTGCAAGCTGAAGTGCGGGGAGTTGCAGGAACCTGGAAAGATTTAACGGATTCAGTTAACTCGATGGCCGGCAATCTCACCGCACAAGTACGGAACATTGCCGACGTGACGACTGCTGTGGCAAATGGTGACTTATCTAAAAAAATTACTGTAGATGTTAAAGGTGAAATTCTGGAGTTAAAAAACACTATTAACATCATGGTGGATCAGTTAAATTCCTTCGCATCTGAAGTAACGCGGGTGGCGAGAGAAGTAGGTTCCGAAGGCAAACTCGGCGGTCAAGCAGAAGTTAAAGGAGTTGCAGGAACTTGGAAGGATTTAACGGATAGCGTTAACTTCATGGCAGGCAGTTTGACAGCACAAGTGCGGAACATCGCTGAAGTGACAACCGCTGTGGCAAAGGGCGATTTATCTAAGAAAATTACCGTAGATGTTAAAGGGGAAATTCTCGAACTCAAAAATACCGTCAACACGATGGTTGACCAGTTAAATTCCTTCGCATCTGAAGTAACCAGGGTTGCTAGGGAAGTGGGAAATGAAGGAAAATTAGGCGTACAAGCTGAAGTGCAGGAAGTAGCAGGAACCTGGAAAGATTTAACGGATTCAGTTAACTCAATGGCCGGAAACTTAACAGCGCAAGTCCGCAACATTGCTGAGGTGACGACGGCTGTTGCTAACGGTGACTTATCTAAAAAAATTACGGTACAGGTTAAAGGAGAAATTTTAGAACTGAAAAACACCATTAACGTGATGGTGGATCAGCTTAATTCCTTCGCATCTGAAGTAACGCGGGTGGCGAGAGAAGTGGGTTCCGAAGGTAAACTCGGCGGTCAAGCGGATGTCCGAGGCGTAGCAGGAACTTGGAAGGATTTAACGGATTCAGTTAATTTTATGGCGGGTAGTTTGACAGAGCAAGTACGGAATATTGCGGCTGTTACGACTGCTGTGGCAAATGGCGACTTATCTAAGAAAATTACCGTCGATGTTAAAGGTGAAATTCTTGAACTGAAGAACACCGTCAACACGATGGTGGATCAGTTAAATTCCTTTGCTTCGGAAGTAACCAGGGTTGCTAGGGAAGTGGGAACCGAAGGGAAATTAGGGGTGCAAGCAGAAGTTAAAGGAGTTGCTGGAACCTGGAAAGATTTAACGGATTCAGTTAACTCGATGGCGGGGAATTTAACAGCACAAGTGCGTAACATTGCCGAAGTGACAACCGCTGTAGCAAATGGCGACTTGTCGAAGAAAATTACAGTAGATGTAAAAGGTGAAATTCTCGAACTGAAAAACACGATTAACATCATGGTGGATCAGTTGAGTTCCTTCGCATCAGAAGTAACGCGGGTGGCGAGAGAAGTGGGAACGGAAGGTAAATTAGGCGTGCAAGCTTACGTGCGGGGTGTAGGGGGAACTTGGAAAGATTTAACCGATAACGTAAACTTGATGGCGGGGAATTTGACCGCGCAGGTGCGGAATATTGCGGAAGTGACGAAAGCGGTGGCAAATGGCGATTTGTCTAAGAAAATCACCGTAGATGTTAAAGGCGAAATTCTGGAGTTGAAAGACACTATTAACGTGATGGTGGATCAGCTTAATTCCTTCGCTTCTGAGGTGACGCGGGTGGCGCGGGAGGTAGGAACCGAGGGTAAATTGGGCGGTCAAGCTGAGGTGAAAGGAGTTGCGGGAACTTGGAAAGATTTAACCGACAACGTAAACTCGATGGCGGGGAATTTGACAGCGCAAGTGCGGGGTATTGCTAAGGTTGTGACGGCGGTGGCGAATGGCGATTTGAAGCGCAAATTAATGCTGGAAGCTAAGGGAGAAATTGCGACTCTGGCAGATACGATTAACGAGATGATTGATACGCTGGCGACGTTTGCCGATCAAGTTACTACCGTGGCGCGGGAGGTGGGAATTGAAGGGAAATTGGGCGGCCAGGCGAAGGTTCCGGGCGCGGCGGGGACGTGGCGAGATTTGACGGATAATGTGAATGAATTGGCGGCGAATTTGACTACTCAGTTGCGGGCGATCGCCGAAGTGGCAATTGCTGTTACCAGAGGCGATTTAACGAGGTCAATTTCCGTCGCCACGGAAGGAGAAGTTGCGATCGTTAAGGACAACATTAACCAGATGATCGCGAATCTCCGGGAGACTACGCAGAAAAATACTGAGCAAGATTGGCTGAAAACAAACCTTGCTAAGTTCACTCGAATGCTACAAGGTCAGCGGGATTTAGAAACTGTTTCTAAACTAATTCTCTCAGAATTGACGCCGCTGGTGTCTGCTCAGCATGGCGTCTTCTTTATGATGGAAGCTGTCGAACACGATCCGTTTCTCAAACTGTTAAGTACCTACGCATACCGCGAACGGAAGCATCTGGGCAATAGATTTAATTTAGGCGAAGGTTTGGTAGGACAGTGCGCCCTGGAAAAGGAACGCATACTGTTGACAGAAGTGCCAGAAAACTACGTTAAAATTTGCTCGGGACTGGGAGAATCTACGCCGCTCAATGTGGTGGTTTTACCCGTATTATTTGAGGGACAAGTGACGGCAGTAATCGAGTTAGCTTCGTTCCGCCGCTTCAGCGAAATACACTTGACATTCCTCGACCAACTTACAGAAAGTATCGCCATTGTCTTAAATACAATTGCGGCGAGTATGCGGACGGAAGAGTTGCTGAAACAGTCACAGTCTTTGGCAGAAGAGTTACAAACTCAGCAAAAAGAACTAACGGAAACTAACAAGCGTCTCGAACAACAAGCGCAGTCACTCCGCGCATCTGAGGAACTGTTGAAGAGTCAGCAGGAAGAGTTGCAACAAACGAATGAAGAACTAGAAGAACAAGCTGAATTGCTAGCGCTGCAAAATAAGGAAGTTGAGCGGAAAAACCGAGATATCGAACAGGCGAGGGGGTTGTTGGAAGAAAGAGCCGAACAGTTGGCTCTAACTTCTAAGTATAAGTCGGAGTTTCTGGCAAATATGTCTCACGAGTTGCGAACTCCGCTAAATTCGCTGTTGATTCTGGCTCGATTGCTTTCTGACAATACGGAAGGCAATTTGACTCAGAAGCAAGTTGAATACACGCGCACAATTTACTCGGCGGGAAATGATTTGCTGGGGCTGATTAATGACATCTTGGATCTCGCTAAGATTGAATCAGGCACGATGTCGGTGGAAATTGAGCAAGTGTTGTTTACGGACTTGCGAGATCATTTGGATCGGACTTTCCGCCAAATCGCGCAGGATAAGAAGTTGAGTTTTAAAATAGAGCTTGAGGCTGGGTTGCCAAAAGGTCTCTATACTGATGCTAAACGGCTGCAACAAGTTTTGAAGAATCTCCTCTCTAATGCGTTTAAGTTTACAGAGCGAGGTGAGGTGAAATTGCGTGCCGAAGTAGCGCGGGAAGGGTGGAGTTTAGAGATAGAAAGTTTAAGGAGTTCCCCTACTGTTTTGGCTTTCTCAGTTAGCGATACCGGGATTGGGATTTCTGCTGAAAAACACAGGGTTATTTTTGAGGCTTTCCAACAAGCAGATGGTAGCACTAGCCGCAAATACGGGGGCACGGGTTTGGGTTTGTCAATTAGTAGAGAAATCGCTAATTTGCTAGGCGGAGAAATTAAATTGACAAGTAGCCCTGGTGAGGGTAGTAGGTTCACGCTTTATCTGCCACAAACTTACCAAGAATCGCGAATAATAATCACTGATACGGGATCGGGAACGGGCAAGCAAACGCCTCAATTACCCTCTGCTAATTCTCCCGCACTTCCTTTGCCGAATTTCCACTTGCCGATCGCGCCTTACCCCTCACCTTTAATCTCTGATGATCGAGAAAATATTGAGAGTGACGATCGCGTGCTTTTGATTATTGAAGATGATGTAAACTTCGCTCGGATTCTGTTGGATATGGCGCAGGAACAGGGTTTTAAAGGTTTGGTGGCTTTGCGGAGCGATATCGGTTTGGCGATGGCGCGAGAGTTCAAGCCAACTGCGATTATGCTGGATCTAAATTTGCCTGTGATGGATGGCTGGACAGTGCTCGATCGCTTGAAGCACGACCCAACTACGCGCCACATTCCGGTTCACATTGTATCAGTTGAAGAAGGGCGGCAGCGCAGTTTGCAGTTAGGGGCGATCGCCTACTTACAAAAGCCTGTCAGTCGCGAAGCTTTGAGCAAAGCTTTGACTGATATTAAGGGGTTTGTGGAGCGGCCAGTGAAGAATTTGCTAGTCGTGGAAGACGACGAAACGCAGCGTCTGGGCATTGTGGATTTAATCGGCAATCACGATGTTTCTACAACGGCTGTGGGAAGTGGTGCAGAGGCGCTAGCAATTTTGAAATCGGGGCATTTTGACTGCGTTGTACTCGATTTGGGACTACCAGATATGACTGGTTTTGAACTGATCGATCAGATCAAGCAAGAGGCTACTTTGAAAAGTCTGCCGATTATTATTTATACAGGCAAAGAGTTGACAAGATCCGAAGAAACTCAACTCAAGCGCATGGCGGAAACAATCATTGTTAAAGATGTGCGCTCGCCGGAACGTTTGTTAGATGAAACAGCTTTGTTTTTGCACCGAGTCCAAGCAAATTTGCCGGAACCAAAGCGCCAAATGCTAGAGCAACTGTATCAAACAGATTCGACGCTCGCGGGCAAAACAGTCTTGATTGTTGACGACGATATGCGGAATATTTTCGCCCTCACGAGTATGCTGGAGCGCCATAAAATGAAGATTGAGTATGCTGAGAATGGGAGAGAGGGCATTGCTAAATTGCAAAATACGCCTGACATAAATATTGTGTTGATGGACGTGATGATGCCAGAGATGGACGGTTACGAAACAATGGAAGCAATTCGTAATATGCCTCAATTTGCTTCGTTGCCCATGATTGCTCTTACTGCGAAAGCTATGAAGGGCGATCGGGAAAAATGTATCGAAGCTGGTGCGTCTGACTACATTACCAAACCTGTTGATACGGAACAGTTGCTCTCGCTGCTGCGTGTCTGGCTTTATCGCTAATGGAAGTCAGTTGTCAGTTGGCAGTTGACTGTTGGCAGTTGTTAGTTATTAGTTGTCAACAGTCAACAGTCAGCAGTCAACAGTCAACAGTCAACAGTCAGCAGTCAACAGTCAACAGTCAACAGTCAACAGTCAACAGTCAACAGTCAACAATGCCCCCTAACCAATTAGTAATTAAAAATGCCCGAAAGCCATGAACTTGAAACAATCGAAATTCAACTCCTACTAGAGGGAATGTTTCGCTATTACGGATTTGATTTTCGCAATTATGCTCTTGCCTCTCTCAAGCGCCGTATTTGGAACACTATTCGCTCGGAACGGCTCACCACTGTCTCGGCACTTCAGGAAAAGGTACTTCACAATCCTGCTTACCTAGACCGTTTACTGCTGGACATTTCTGTCAATGTAACGGCGATGTTTCGCGATCCCAGCTTTTACATTAGTTTCAGAAATAAAGTGGTGCCGCTACTGCGTACTTATCCTTTTATTCGGATTTGGCACGCTGGATGTTCAACGGGAGAAGAAGTCTATTCTATGGCAATCTTGCTGCAAGAAGAAGGACTGTATGACCGTTGTCGGATTTACGCTACGGACATGAATGAATTAGTTTTGAAAACAGCCAAAACAGGGATATACCCGCTGAAACAAATGAAAGAATATACGCAACTCTACCACCAAGCGGGGGGCAATAAAGCGTTTTCTGAGTATTACACTGCTGCCTATGAAAATGCGATTTTTCGGTCTTCACTGAAAGATAATATTGTCTTTGCTCACCACAACCTAGCAACGGATAATTCTTTTAATGAGTTTAATGTTATTTTATGCCGTAATGTGATGATTTATTTTAACTCACACCTCCAAGAGCGGGTACACAAGCTTTTTTATGAGAGCCTAACAATGTTTGGAGTTTTGGGACTAGGACATCAGGAGTCTCTGACTTTTACACCTTATGAAAAATACTATGAACCAATTGAAAGTAGTGAGAAAATCTACCGAAGAGTTAAATAAAAAAAATTTTGAAATAGTGGTTGTTGGCACGTCTTTGGGAGGGCTAGAGGCTCTGACTGTGCTGCTGGCAAATTTGCCACAAAGCTTTCCTTTGCCTGTAGTTATTGTCCAACACCGCCATAAGAGTTCTCAGAATAGGCTGACTTATTTTTTACAAAAGCAAAGCTCTCTCCAAATCACAGAGGCGCAAGACAAAGAGGAGATCGTACCTGGACGGGTTTACTTGGCTCCTGCTGACTATCACTTGCTAATAGAATCGCCCTCTGACGAGGAGTTTAGCCTGTATGAAAACGACTTTACAGAAGGGGGGAGCGTGGCAGTGGAGCCAATCCACAATTCAAAATCCCCAATCCCCAATCGCGGAACTCCTAAATTTGCACTATCAACTGAGGCTCCTGTCTGCTACGCGCGGCCCTCAATCGATGTGCTGTTTGAGTCTGCTGCGGATGCCTTTGGGGAGAAAGTTATCGGCATAATTTTAACGGGAGCTAATTCGGATGGCACTAAAGGGCTGGCAAAAATTAAAGCTGAGGGAGGATTGACATTTGTGGAGGAACCGGCTTCAGCTCTATGCCCGGCCATGCCAGCGTCGGCGATCGCAAATGTTGAAGTAGACTGGATTTTACCCCTCTCTAAAATCGCTCCCTGTTTAGTCAATTTGCTAAGAATTAAAGATTAAAAAAATTATGACTCTGCAGCCCCCCGATCGAGTAAATGTCCTTTTAGTTGACGATCGCCCAGAAAATTTGATAGCTCTAGAAGCTATTCTCAACAGCCCGTCTTATCATTTAGTACAAGCTAATTCGGGCGCGGAGGCTCTGAGATGTCTGCTTAATGAAGATTTTGCGGTAATTTTGCTTGATGTGCAGATGCCGGGAATGGATGGATTTGAGACAGCAACATTGATTCGCTCTAGAGATCGATCGCGAGCGACTCCGATTATTTTTATCACAGCATTCAGCAGTAATGACACCCACGTGTTTAAAGGTTATTCTCTGGGTGCGGTGGATTACCTGTTCAAACCTTTAGAACCGGAAATATTGACCTCCAAGGTGCAGGTATTTGTGGAATTGTTCCAAAAAACAGTCGAGGTGAAGCAGCAAGCAACACAGTTAGCTGCGGTTAATAGTGAACTAAGGAAAAGTGAAGAGCGGTTTCGCACTTTGTGTGCTTGTTCACCACTGGGAATTTACTTAGCTGACGTTGAAGGCCGCTGTACTTACATCAACCCGCGTTGTCAAGCGATTTGCGGGTTAACTTTGGAGGAAAGTTTGGCAGAGGTTTGGCAGCGGGAAGTTCATCCAGAAGATCGCGATCGCGTAGTAGCAGATTGGTTAGCTTGGATTAAAGAAAGCCAGGAATATTCTAACGAGTTTCGATTAGCTGGTAGCGAAACTGTGCGGTGGATTCACGTGCAGTCGTCGCCAATGTTTTCGGATTTTGGACAACTGATCGGTCACGTGGGCACGGTTAGAGATGTCACAGACCGCAAGCAAGCAGAGGAAGAACGCGGCAGACTAATCCGCGAACAAGTGGCGCGGCAAGAAGCGGAGAGAGCTAACCAGATGAAGGATGAATTTCTAGCTATTCTTTCTCACGAACTCCGTACTCCTTTAAATGCAATTCTCGGCTGGTCTAGGCTGCTTCGCTGCAAAACATTTGACCAAGAAACTATTGATAAAGCCCTAGAAACAATTGAGCGCAATGCTAAATCTCAAGCTCAACTCATCGAAGATATTTTAGATGTTTCGCGGATTCTGCGGGGAAAAATAAATTTAAATATGCATCCGATTCGGTTGGAATCTGTGATCAAGTTGGCAATAGATTCATTGCAGCCGCTGACTGAGGAAAAATCAATAGTCCTAGAATTAACGTGCAGTCCAAATGTAGGTGAAGTGACCGGCGATTTCGATCGCTTGCAGCAAATTGTGTGGAATTTGCTGTCAAATGCGATTAAGTTTACTCCGCAAGAGGGTAAAGTAGAAGTGCGGTTAGAGTCAGTTGGAGATGAGGCTCAAATTCAGATAATTGATAGCGGCATTGGTATCGCTCCTGATTTTTTGCCTTATGTTTTCGATCGCTTCCGCCAAGCTGATAGCAGCACAACTAGGTCTTACGGGGGTTTGGGACTGGGATTGGCGATCGTCCGTCACTTGGTGGAACTGCACGGCGGTAAGGTGGATGCAGAAAATAATCCGGGCGAGGGTGCGAAATTTACGGTGGTTCTACCTATTGCTCAGAGGAAGACCCGAGGTGCAGAGGATGATTGGTCGCAGCTCAATGAGGCGACAGAGACTCTCCCCACTCTGGCTAATTTGCAATTGCTGGTGGTGGATGATGACGATGACACGCGGGAGTTTTTGATTGCTTTACTCGAGGACGAAGGAGCTATGGTGCGATCGGCGGCATCGGTGGCCGGGGCTCTAGATGCACTGGAGAGTTATTGGCCGGATCTGCTGCTGAGCGACATTGGAATGCCGGAAGCAGACGGTTATGAGTTGATCGCCCGGGTGAGAGAAATGGAAAGGCTCAGGGGTGGAAAGATGCCTGCGATCGCCCTGACGGCCTACGCCAGAGAGGAAGAGCGCCAGCAAGCGCTGGAAGCTGGTTTCCAGATGCACTTATCTAAACCAGTTGAGCTAACTAAGTTAATTGCCGCAATTGCTAACCTCACAGGAAGGCTCGGAAATCCCGAGCAGACGGACTCGGCGGTTTCAACCGCTTTGTTGACCCCCCAATCCCGTGCCGATTAGTGAGAAAAATATTAAGCTAGCTTAAAGGACAAGCGATCGACAGTTCGGAACAAGACATTCGTTTTTCCACAAAAAACTGGATATTTGCCGTTTTTTTGCTTCAACCTGCCGTCAAAGTACAAAATTACCCGCCATCAATACATGAATATTTTTAGCAGTCTGCTTTCTGGTCCAACTCCAGCACCCCAAGTCAAAAAACAGCGTCGAGGCATTGAAATTAAGTCGGAACGCGAAATCGAAATTATGCGACAGGCAGGGAAAATCGTTGCAACGGTACTCAAAGAAATTTCCCTAATGGTAAAACCGGGAATGACTACGGCTGATTTGGATGCTTATGCCGAAAAACGCATCCGCGAAATGGGTGCAACTCCCAGTTTTAAAGGCTATCACGGTTTCACGGGATCGATTTGCTCTAGCATTAATAACGAAGTTGTTCACGGCATCCCCAGCGCCAAAAAAGTAATTCGGGCAGGAGATGTTCTCAAGGTAGATACTGGGGCATATTATCAAGGTTTTCACGGCGATTCTTGCATTACGATCGCAGTTGTGGAAGTGACTCCCGAATCGGCAAAATTAATCCGAGTCGCAGAAGAAGCTCTCTACAAAGGCATCGAACAAGTGAAGGCGGGAGCCTATTTGCTCGATCTGGCTGGTGCGATCGAAGATCATGTCAAAAGCAACGGTTTTAGCGTCGTTGAGGAGTTTACCGGCCACGGTGTCGGGCGAAATTTGCACGAGGAACCCTCGGTTTTCAATTTCCGCACGCGGGAAATGCCGAACGTGAAATTGCGAGCGGGCATGACATTGGCGATCGAACCAATTCTGAATGCCGGTTCTAAGTACACTCGGACGCTTTCTGACAAGTGGACTGCTGTAACCGTTGACAATGCTATGTCGGCTCAGTTTGAGCATACTGTGTTGGTGACAGAAACTGGTTATGAAATTTTGACCGATCGTTCAAAAGTTTAAGTGGAAGGGTTCAACAATAATTTTGAGTTTTGAGTTTCGAGTTTTGAATTAAAGATTTAATCAGTTTTTAATCGTTAGATCAAAACCTAACTCAAAGCTCTTGAGTTGAACAACAATTTTTTTAGTTCCTTCGATGGATGGAGTGACAACAAGACTTAAATGCGGCTAAATTAAAAAATAGTGGTAAAGCGTAAGGGTAACAACTATGTCAGCACGATTATTATTGGTTGATGATGAACCGGGCTTGCGGGAAGCAGTACAAGCTTATTTGGAAGATAGCGATTTCGCGGTTGAGGTGGCCAGTAATGCTCGGGATGGGTGGGAACTCTTGCAGCAGACTAATCCGGATTTGGTGATTTCAGACATTATGATGCCCCAGGTGGACGGTTATCAGTTTCTCAAGCAAGTGCGGGAAGATCCTCGCTATAAGGCTTTGCCGGTGGTGTTTTTGACGGCTAAGGGGATGACGAGCGATCGCATTCAAGGCTATCAAGCAGGCTGCGATGCTTATCTTTCTAAACCCTTCGATCCCGACGAGTTAGTAGCAATAGTAACCAATTTGCTGGCCCGCCGCGCGGCTGCTAAGGAGACGAGCGAAAATGCTGAAAGTCCAGATATTGCTGCTTTGACAAGCCAAATGGCGAGAATTGAGTCTTTGCTGAGTGGGCGGAGTTCGATCGCCCAAAGTCCTTCGCCGATTAAAATTGATTTGACTCCGCGAGAACAAAGTGTTTTGGATTTGGTTGCTCAAGGTTTGATGAATAAGGAAATTGCCCGCCGCTTGGAAACTAGCGTCCGCAATGTGGAAAAGTACGTCAGCCGTTTGTTTAGCAAGACGGGTACTAACAGCCGTACTGAGTTGGTTCGCTTCGCTCTCGAACACGGCTTAACGAAATAGGAGCCCTCTCGACTTGGCTGGAGGCTCTGCCTCGCCGAGCTGCGTTACCAGGCTCTTCCTGGTAACGAGAATTATGAAAAAACTTAGAAATGTTAAGATATAAGTATTGACAGATATCCGGTGGCTGTGGTATATCACATCAGCTTGCTGGTGGCAGCGCGGGAGTGCGAAAACTGGTGTGCGATCGAACTTCTCACCCACTTTGCTTTGAGTCTGAGATGAACATTGGCAAAGCCTGGGGAATTACTTAACGGGAAAACCTGACTGTTTAAGAGTTTTCACGTAGTAAATAGAAATGCAAACAGTTGACCGGATATGCTCCGTTAAGCAAACTTGCCGCGAAGAGTCAGATAAGGTTATATCCTGTGGAAAAACAAGTCACTATTAATTAATGACTCTGCTCAAAAACGGATACTTGCGAACCGCAGGAGTGGTAAGTAGCCCACAATTTTAGACACTAGTTCAAGCTCTCAGATTCATCTGTGGACTAAATCTAAAATCTAAAATCTAAAATCGACTCACAGCGCTCTAAAGTAGCGGCGGATGTTGAATGTGTAGCAGCACCAAAGTTTGGTTTATATCAGGAGGATACCATGAGGAAAATCACGGCGCGACAAACAATAAGTGCCATAGTAGCACTGCCGCTCGTACTAATAGCCAATACAACTCAAGCTTTGGCCACTGATACCGGTCAGAAAATAGATCCAATTAAGAAAGTTTCGGATTTTGGCGATGAGCTAGATGTTGATATTGGGCCCCCAACAACAATCAGCATTGAAGAAAGCGAGGATTGGGATGAACCTGATTTTACAGCTACTTTAGATATGGAGATTAGTAAATTTATGACAAACAATCTTCAAGCTGTAATTGATGAGCCGCCGCCGGTAGTTTATCTCAGTGCGGCGAGGGGCCAGTCAACCCGGGCCTGCCGGATTTCGGGGATCTGCGAATAACTGAATCGGAGTTGGGCGATCGAATCTTTTGCTGGGTACAATTGGAGCGATCGTAAAGATTTCAGTAAAATTAGGTTGATTTTGCTGGGAATATGCGAATAACAGAGTATGTATTTTTTCGGGTATGCTTTAATTTGAGCCGCTACAACAATAAGTATGCAGGCAGAAATAAACTTAACTAATTGATGGTTCCGTGTGAAATAAAATCGCCAAAACGGGCAGAAATAAACTTAACTATGTGATTATTTGCGGTAATTTGCAAACGTAAAAACGGGTAAAAGTAAACTTAGAGCAACCGCCCAAACGGTTAGGACGTTCTTAATTGCACTTTCCCCTGCGGTCGATTCCTTCCATCCGTGACATCCGTGACATCGGTTAAATAATCTGTTGCCGAACTTCCATCCGTGATACCAATTTTTTATGAGGCTGCATAGAATCCGATCCCCCCTAGCCCCCCTTAATAAGGGGGGGACAAGATTCCGATCAAAGTCCCCCTTCTTAAGGGGGATTTAGGGGGATCGAGATATGTGCAACTTCACATTAAATTGGTATGACATCCGTTACATCCGTTACATCCGTTAAATAATCCGTTGCCGAACTTCCATCCGTTACATCCGTTACATCCGTTAAATAATCCGTTGCCGAACTTCCTTTTTTCGGCAGTTGACAGTACCTATTCTGAGAAACTTTTTCAAATATTAATTATGATTAATTCGCACTGCCAGCAAGACACCGCAGCACAGCAAAACAAAAGTTCGCTGCAAACTCTCTCCCGGGCTCTGAGAATGTCTCAGGGGCAATTTTCGCTGATTTTGGCCCGGTGCAATTACAGTGCGATGAGAGAGGAAACTGTACGGCAATTGCGGGAGGAGTCTGGTATCGAGATTCGAGAAATTGTCCTCCCGCCATCTGTTAAAACTCTTTACACGACGATAGAAACCAAACTTTCCTGCAGCCACCCGGCAGCTTTAATGGTGTTTGGATTGGAATCGGTAAGTGCGATCGATCGACTGCTGACTTCTACCAACTACGTGAGGGAAGAATTTCGGAATAATTTTCCCTTCCCGGTGGTGCTGTGGGTGACCGACAAAATATTAAAAAAACTGATTCGGTTAGTAACAGATATCGAGACTTGGACGACCACTGTTGAATTTGTGATCGGCCCCGACGACTTGGTGGATTTCCTGGGCAAAAGTGCCGATCGCATTTTTTCCAATATTTTAGAAAGTGGCAATTGGCGTTTAACTAATTCTGCCATTCTCGGAGCCAATTCTTTGAGTGAACTAGAGTCGGCTAGCCAAGACTTGCAAACTTGCAACATCAGGTTAGAACCAGCTATTGAAGCGAGTTTGCAATTTATTCGCGGTCGGCACGAATATGCTTGTCACCGCATCCCTGCGGCTATTGAATTGTATCAAAAAAGTCTCAGTTTTTGGAAGCATCAAGTAGCGTTTATTGGGTCTAAAACACAATTTAGCGATTTGTTATTTACCGTTCACCCAGCACCGGTGTTAGAGGGAATTCTGCTATTCCACATCGGTCTTTGCTACCGCTTCCAAGCAGAAAAACACCGCAGCGGCAACCGTCCTTACTGGACGGAAGCTAAGAATTATTTTCAGGAATGTATTAATGTTTTAGAACGGGCAGGACGGTCGGATGCCGTTGGTATATTCATCAATCAACTTGGCGAAGTATTGCAGCATTTAGAAGATTGGGATGCACTCTGGAATTTAGCTATCAAAGCTCGGAGGTTACATGAAAATATGGAAAATTCAGCAGTTAATTTGGCTCAAGATTACGGCTTTTTGGCTAGAGTAGCCTTAGAGCAGAAGAACTGGCAAGGGGCGAAAGAATGGGCTTTAGTGGCTCTAGACGTTCTCAACTCAAATTTAGAAGCGACGGGACAGGGAACCCCTGTAAAGTCGCAGCATCTAGGCTTGTATCTGTTAATTTTAGCAGAGGCCCAGAGTCAGTTGGGCGAGATGCAGGAGGCGATCGCGCATTTAGAGCTTGCTCGCTCGGAAACCGAAGCGTGCTACAACCCGCAACTGTATTTGCGGGTTTTAGAAATGCTGCGATCGCTCTATTTTCAGCGGGGAGAATATCTCAAAGCCTTTCAAATAAAGCAAGATTATCGAGCGGTGGAACACACGTATCGGTTCCGAGCTTTTATTGGAGCCGGAAAGTTGCAGCCGCACAGAGAAGCGATTAATTCCGTCGCCGAAACTGTTGCAGATACGCCTACTATTGCTGACGAAATTACAGCTTCCGGCAGAGAGCAAGACCTCAACCGCTTGATATATAGAATGAACAATACCCCCGACAAACTGACAGTAATTTACGGTCAGTCTGGAGTTGGCAAAAGTTCAATAGTCACGGGAGGATTAGTACCAGCTCTCAAACAAAAAAAAATAGAAATGCGGACTGTGTTGCCGATAGTGCTGCAAGTTTACAACAACTGGCCGCGGGAATTGACCAGACAGTTATCTGCTGGGAAAGCTGAAATATTCGATCCGGAAATTTCCGAAGCAGTATCAGAAACTGCTC
This sequence comes from Microcoleus sp. MON1_C5, assembly GCF_036701875.1. NCBI lineage: Bacteria > Bacillati > Cyanobacteriota > Cyanophyceae > Oscillatoriales > Microcoleaceae > Microcoleus > Microcoleus sp. MON1_C5. Next base: position 44,454 of record NZ_JAUBRN010000002.1, read on the forward strand.
CGGTAGATTTTCCAGTAGAAGCAGGCGCAGTCGAGGGAAATCTTATTTCAGGATTTCACAGTGGCTCGACTGGGAATAATGAGGATCAAAGGGAGCAGTCACAGCCAGTAGAATTAATCATAGAACAACAGGCGATCGAATACGAAAATATTCTCAAGGAGCTGCAAAGAAATTCCGAACATTTAGTGACTGTGCTGATATTTGACCAATTTGAAGAATTTTTTTTCGTGTGGAAAGAGCCAGCGGAAAGGCAGATATTTTTTAATTTTTTGCGGGGATGCTTGAAAATTAAATATTTAAAAGTCGTTCTGTGTTTGCGGGAAGATTACCTGCACTATTTGCTAGAATTTTCCCGACCCAAAAACCCGACAGGATTGGTTAATAATGATATTTTAGAGGACATTCTCAGCAAAAATATTCTGTTTTATTTAGGAAATTTTTCGCTGGTCGATGCGCGATCGGTAATTCGCACTTTAACTGAACGAGCGCAGTTTTACTTAGAACCGGATCTGATCGAAGAATTAGTCAAAGATTTAGCTGGAGAACTGGGAGAAGTCCGCCCGATCGAACTACAACTTGTCGGCGCTCAACTGCAACAAGAGGACATTAGAACTTTAACTCAATATCAGGAACTCGGCAACAATCCGCAACAAAAATTAGTCGAAAGGTTTCTTGAAGAGGTCATCAAAGATTGCGGCCCGGAAAATGAAGTTGCAGCGCGCCGAGTTTTGTATTTTCTAACAGATGAAGACGAGATACGTCCCCTCAAAACCCGCGCCGAATTAGCCTCAAATTTAGCGACATTTGCCGAAGCTGACAAATTAGATTTAGTCTTAGAACTGTTAGTAAACTCGGGTTTAGTTTTTCGATGGACGGAACTGCCTGCTGAGCTTTATCAGCTCGTTCACGATTATTTAGTTAGCTTCATTCGCCAGCAGCAAGAATTAGATAAAAAGGCAGAATTTGAGGAACTGCGAAAGCAAAACCAAATTAACCGAGATGAAATTGAACAAATTCGCAAAGACAGAGAGCGAGACGCTTTGCTGTCGGAAGCTAGAGACAAACAGCGCCAAGCCCGAGACAAACAGCACGAAGCGGAAGCTCAACTTTACCACACTCGGAGATGGCAATTGCGGGCGGCGGTTCTAGGAGTGCTGGTACTCGGAGGTGTTTCGGCGATGGCCTTCGAGCAAGCGAAACTAGCAGAAAGCGCGCGGCAAGAAGCAGAAAAAAGTCGGACTGATGCCCTAAATTCGGCGTCGGAAGCTTTAGTGCTTTCTAATGAAAAAAATCAATTAGGAGTGTTGGGAAATAGTATCAAAATCGGCCGTGATTCTCAGAAAAGTACAGCGCTGCCTGTGGACACTAAAAATCAAATTGCTGAAAGACTCAGACAAGCAGTTTCCGGGGTGCAAGAACGCAACCGTTTCGAGCAGCACAGCAAGTTTGTTTTGGATGTGAGTGTCAGCCCCGACGGCAATTCAGTTGCTTCGGCAAGTGCTGACAAAACTGTTAAATTGTGGAGCAAAGAAGGTAAGTTATTAAAAACTTTCAATCACCCAGATAGCGTGACGAGTGTTAGTTTTAGTCCCGATGGGAAAACGATCGCTACTGGTTGTGCCGATCGCACAATTAGAATTTGGCAAGTAGATAACGACAAAAGTGCCATAGGCATTTTATCCGGCCACCGCGATATCGTCACCAGCGTCAGTTTCAGTCCCGACGGCAAAACCCTAGCTTCCGCCAGTCACGACAACACCGTCAAAATCTGGAACCTTGCGAACAAAAAATTGCTGCAAACCTTAACCGGACACAAAGACTGGGTGCTGGGCGTCAGTTTCAGCCCCGACGGCCAAACAATAGCCTCAGCAAGTGTTGACAAAACTGTCAAACTTTGGAACCGAGAAAGTAAAACCCAGAAATTTACAATTAATCCCAAAACATTAACCAAACATTCTGACATTGTGTACAGCATTAAGTTCAGTCCAAACAGCCGAGAACTCGTCTCAGCAAGTGCCGACACCACAGCTAAAATTTGGAACCGAAACGGTGAGGAAATCAGAACTCTCAAAGGACACAACGATGAAGTTGTCAGTGCGAGTTTCAGTCGCGACGGCAAAAAAATTGTCACCGGCAGTGCAGACGATACGGTGAAAGTTTGGAGTCGCAGCGGCACTTTGCTCAATACTTTTCGAGGACATCAAGACGACGTAAGGGCCGTAAGTTTCAGCGGGGACGGCACTATTGCTTCCGCAAGTAAAGACAAAATAGTGAAAATTTGGAAACCGGACAGCACTCCGCTGAATAAGATTTTATCGGGACACGAAGACTGGGTTTACAAAGTCAGTTTTAGCGCTGATAGCAAAACAATTGCTTCTGCTAGCGGGGACAAAACCGTGAGACTTTGGCGGGCTGACGGCAGTTTATTACAAACCTTAGAAGGTCACAAGGATTCTGTTACCTGGGTGAGTATTTCCCCTGATGATAAAACTGTTGCTTCGGCGAGCGATGACAAAACAGTGAAAGTCTGGAGTTTAAACGGCAAACTGTTAGATACTCTCAGCCACAGCGGCATTGTCAGAAGCGTGAGTTTTAGTCCAGACGGAAAGATAATTGCCGCCGCCAATGCCGATCGCAAATTGTACCTCTGGCGCTGGAACGGTTCTAAAGCAACTTTGTTTGCAAAACTCGATCACAGCAATCCAGTAATTAGCGTTAGCTTCAGTCCCGACGGCAAAACTATTGCTACTGCTACCGCTGCTGAGGACAAGGCAAGCGGGAAGAAAAAGGCTTTTGAAATTACCGGAGAAAAGAGAGTTTACCTGTGGCAATTTAACGGTTCGTCGGCGAAAGCTTTGAAAACTCTCGACCACCAAGACAGCGTTAAAAATGTTAGTTTCAGTCCCGACGGCAAGACTATTGCTGCTGCTTGCGCTGACAAAAAAGTTTACTTGTGGGGGTTTGATGGAAAGGTGGCGAATTTAACTGAAAAACTCGACCACAGCGATACCGTAGAAAGCGTGAGTTTTAGTCCAGACGGCAAGTTGATTGCGGCGGCGAGTGGGGGAAATACTGTTAAGCTATGGGATTTTGACGGCAAGAAGGCGCTGCTATCTAAGACTTTGGAATCGAGCGATCGCGTGTTGAGCGTTACTTTTAGTTCTGACAGCAAAACTCTGGGTTTTGCTAGTAGGGATAGGACTGTAATTCTGTTGCCTGTGGAGAATTTGGAACTAAATAATATCATTGCTCGCAGTTGCGAGTGGTTGGGAGATTATTTGCAGAATGACCCGAATGTTGCTGAGGGCGATCGACTGCTGTGTCTTGGGTTTGGGAAGCAGGCATTAAATAAGAGGAAGTAAACCGTAAGCTAGGACGGGCTAGAAGCCCATCCCACAAAAATTATTTTTTCTTGTGGGGTGGGCTTCTAGCCAGCCCGAAAATTTAATTAAAAGGACTTTTGCAAGATAAGACGGCGGTTGAAACCGCCGGGTATTCTTAAAACATCTATCGGTTGAGTAGTTTTTTCTGTTGTAAATTTGCGGTAAAATTAAAGTAATAAATTTAACTCCTCTGGCGGTTGCCCCGCCGAGTCAATAGAAGTAAGTCGGTCTGTGGCAGAATTGTATTGTACAGTGCGCTCAAAAAAATCGCTTTGAAAAACAACAAAATTGTTGCCTTCAAAATTTTAATTTCATTCTGCCGAATGCCTTGTGATCCGGCTGCCTTTCTTCAACTAATCCGCAATTCAAACAAAAGGTAAACCACATGGATGTCAACTCCCAAAATGTCCAACCAATCCCGCCATTCAGCGAGACAAACGAGGAAACACCAGAGATAGGTGGCGGTTTGCCCATAATAGAATATTGGGCAAAACATACATTGTCCCCGGAAGGCCCGAAACTTTGGAAAACTTTGCTGCACAAAAGTGCCTGTTTGTCTTGTTCTTGGGGTACTGGCGGGCAGAAAGGAGGTTTTACAAATGAAGAGGGCGAAAAACTTCAGCGGTGCATGAAAAGCGTCGAAGCAATCTCCGCTGAAATCAAGCCGGCTATCTCAACTCAATTTTTTGAAAAGAAGAGTATTGCACAACTTCAGCAATTAACTTCAATGGAAGCCGATAGGTTGGGAAGGCTGAGTTTTCCGATGATTTTGCGGGCTGGTTCATCTCATTACGATCGCATTTCTTGGGAAGAAGTTTATCAAATTGCCGAAGCTGCTTTTCGCAAAACCCCCGAAAGAGTGGCATCTTACAGTTCCGGTCGCTCTTCCAACGAAGCGGCTTTTCTGCTGCAATTGATGATGAGAGCGATGGGTTCCAATAACTTAGCAGATTGTTCCGATCTCTGCCACGCTCCCTCGACAATCGGGTTAAGCGAAATGTTTGCCACCCGCACCTCGTTAGTGAGTCTAGAAAACTTGAAGGAAGCAGATTGCGTCGTGCTCGCGGGCAGCAATTCTTCCTACAACCATCCCCGCTTGATGAACGAGTTAATTAAAATTCGCGACAAAGGCGGTAAAATAATTGTAATCAATCCGGTGATGGAAATCGGGTTAGTCAAGTTTGGTTCTCCCGCATTTCCCGTCAAGTCGCTCATCCCCGGTTCCGATATTTCCTCCTTATACTTGCAACCAATTCCCGGCAGCGATACGGCGCTATTTGTCGGCCTTCAAAAGTCTATAATCGAACAAGGACTCCTGGACAAAAAATACTTACAAGCGTATACAGAAGGCTGGGAAGCAGTAGTCCAGCACGCCCGCGAAACCGATTGGGAAACTATTACTAAAACCTGCGGAGTTTCCCAAGCAGAAATTGAGGCTGCCGCCAAAATTATCGGCACGTCCCAGCGAGTTGTATTCGGTTGGGCGATGGGAATTACCCAACACGATAACGGTGTAGATAACGTTTTCAGCATTGCCAATACTGCCTTAATGACAGGAAATGTCGGCAAAGAAGGGGCGGGATTAATGCCCGTCAGAGGACACTCAAACGTCCAAGGATTCGGCTCTATGGGCGTCACTGTGAAGCTGAAAAAAGAAATTCAACAAGCTTTAGAAAAGTTATTGAATCGTCCCCTCAGTCCTGTTAAGGGCTACGACACTCGATCGCTCATTGAAGCAGCAGAAGCAGGCAAAGTCGATACCCTGATCTGTCTGGGCGGTAACTTGTATGGGGCGAATCCAGATTCAACTCAGGCCAAACAGGCTTTAGCCAATGTTGAAACCGTTATCTACCTCGCAACCAAACCGAACTTAGGGCATTTTCACGGATTGGCAAAGCACAATACAATTGTGATTCCCGTGCTGAATCGCTTTGAAAATCCCCACAAAACAACGGTGGAAGCCGGGAATAATTTTGTGCGTTTAAATGATGAGGGTGAAACTCATCTCAAGAATTCGGATTTGATTCCTGAAGTAAATTTTTTAACAGAATTAGCCAGCCGAATTCACGGCAGTTATCCCGTAGATTGGCGCCAACTTCAAGACACCAAATACGTTCGTCAATTGATTGCTGAAACTATTCCGGGCTATGAAAAAATAGCAACAATTGATGAAACAAAAGAGGAATTTACCATCGGCGGTCGCATTTTTACTGAACCTAAATTCCCTACAGAGTCTGGGAAAGCGAAGATGTTTGTCACGCCTTTACCTAAGCTGAAATTACCGGAAGCGAAAGAGTTTGGAGTATCGGAATCAACACAGGGTATTGTTGTGGCATTGATGACGGGACGCAGCTATTCTCAGCACAATACTGTCGTCTACAAAATTGAGGACAAGTATCGGGGAATGCCGCACCGCAACTGCATTTTGATGAATCGCGCGGATGCAGAAAGCGCGGGTTTGCAAGAACATCAGCGCGTGACGGTGCAGGGAAATGTGGGGAAAATGGAAAATGTCGAGGTGATTTACGGGGCGGTTCGTGAGGGTGCAGCTTTGATGTTTTATCCTGAAGTTAATGTGATTTTTCACCCGGAAATTGAAAGGCGATCGGGCACGCCGGCTTACAAGCGCGTACCTGCTTTTGTTTATGCAGAAAGGTAAAAACCGAATACTACAGATACCTGCTTTCTTCAAGAATTTGGGGATGTAAACAACGTACTTGAAGCACTTAAAAAATCAGATTGCCCGATCGAACTCAGGACAATTCCCGGCAGCAAAGCCAAGACTTGTCCGGTGCTGCCGATCCGAATTTCAGTACCATCACCTGAAGGTACGATCGACAGTTGCTCGAATCTCAAACCATCAACTAACACTAACAAATCCACACCATCAGCAAAATCAACAATCGTATCCGTACCCCCACCCAGCTCCAACACAATGCCATCGATACCGACACCGGTGATAATAGTATCGTTTCCCCGACCGCCCCGCAGCAAATCCGCCCCGCCCCCGCCAGTTAACACATCCATGCCTTTGTCGCCGTAAATATAGTCACCGCCTTCGCCGCCGTCCAAACTATCGCTTTGCCGCCCCCCACTAATCGTGTCGGTTCCCGCACTGCCTAGAATACTGTTAGCTAATTCATTTCCAAGTACCTGGTCATTCCCGGGCGAACCTACCAGATTTTCGATATCCGCGCCAAAAGCAATGTACGTGCCAAAGGTTTCAGTTGTATAAAGCCGAGCGGGGACACCGGGCGACAACTGCGAAAGTTGTAAATAGTAGCTCAGATCTCCCAAAGCGCTCTTTGCTGTTAGCGGCTTACCCTGATTCATGTCGAAACTATAGACGTTGTTGGCCGGCAGTGCCGAAAAGTCCAAAGTATCACTGCCGCCGCCGTCCCAGATAGTTTGAACCGTATTGAAATTAGTGCTGTCGAATTTGTAAACATCATCGCCATCGTTAAAGTCGTCGCGCGCGCCGTAGAGATACTGCAAGGCCCGGATGTCATAGGCCATCAAACTCCGGGGTTCTTCGGCGTTGGGGTCGCTAGCTCTGGCATCTAGGGGATTGTAGGACATGATCGTATTTCTCGTATGATCCTTGTCAAACGGAAGATGCGGAGGCTCTCCGGGGTTGTATATTTGATCGCTGCTGAAGCTGTAGTTGCCGGGGTGCTTCAAACCCATCGCGTGACCGATTTCGTGAATTAAAATATAGTAGCCCAAACTGCCGCGGCCTGCGGAAAAAGCTCTTTCGGGATCGTTTTCATAGAGCTTTTGGAGGTGGATGGCGCCGCCGCCCAAAACACCAGGGTGATAAGCGTAGGCAGAGCCCTCAGCACCAACCCCATCGGAAAACATAATTCTGATGTTGCTTTGGGCCGAGTCTGGAACTTCTACAAAGTTGAGCGGCAAGACTGTGGCATAATTGTCCCGCAAGATTTGGCGGACATTCTGTTTGATCCGATCGTTAACTTCCTCAATATTGGTTTCGTCTCTATATGCAAAATAACTGTCCGAGCTCTCAGCAGTCACAAAACTGTAGGTGATGGTGCCGCCGGGAGCGACGTTCCATTTGGCTGGCTGTCGGGGGTTTGCTCTACTTATTCCGAGCAGAGCATCGATATCGTTAGAGTTGCTGAAGGCGGAAGCTTGAGCGGCCGAGCGTTCGGCGCTGGAATCTGAGGTTTGAGCGCGGCTGCGGCAGATCGGGCAGCTATGTTTTGAAGCACCTTGCAACAAATCTGAATTGTTATTAGTTAAATCACTCAGAGTGTAAACAGACATGAGGTTCCTTCCAATTCGAGGCAAGAGGATGTTGATTAATATTATTAAATAAACAGATATGAAAGTCAATTCATAAAATTTATGACTTTGACTTCATAAAAATCATATTTATCAAGAAATATTACCAACAAACGATCGGTGGTCACGAATGATTTGAGCTTGCTGCTATTAACTCTTAATTTGCAAAGCTCTACCCCGCCAAGTCCATCCCCAACCAGTTTCAGTTTTAATCGCAGAACCGATCGCAATCGCCGCCACTAACGCACCTCCGAAACCTCCCAACCACCAGTATTTCGTCGGACATTCAGAAATTTCGGCACCCAAGCGGCGCAAAGTGTAATGCTGCCAAATTACGATTACGGATAAACAGATAGTTAACCAGGTAATTGGCAATTGGTAATTGGTAATTGGTAATTGGTAATTGTCAGAATTTCTGTGAAGTCGCCGTTTGCCAGCAAAATAGCTAATGCCAACCACGGCATCGGATAAAGAAAAAACATAATTGCGGCCATGTAAACCATCATGCCCCAACTGCGGTTAGCGCCGAGATACAGATTCTTTGTCCAGCCTTCCCACAATGCGTTCCAAGACCGATACATCCGCACGGATGCCAAATTTGACCCGGAATAAAGTCCCAGCTTTAAACCCGCACGTTTGATGCGTCTAGCTAGTTCCACATCTTCCACAATTTCGCCGGCAACTGCTTCGTGACCGCCGATTTTTTCGTAGCCCGATCGCCTAAATAACATGAACGGGCCGCCGGCAAAAGCACTGTCTGTTTTCGAGGGATCGTTAACGGCGGTAAAGTCGAAGCAAACTGCTAAGTGATTGAACATTATCGGCTGCACCAACCACTCGGCAAAACACTCGCAAACCAGCGCTGGCATACAGGTGAACAAGTCTATTTTCTCAGTTTCTGCTGTTGTAATAGCGGTTTCGATCACCCCTGGTTTGAGTCGCACGTCGGCATCGATAAATAATAAGAAGTCTCCGGTTGCTACCTGAACAGCTTGGGCGCAGGCCCAGTTTTTGCCAGCCCAATATTGGTTGGTTGGTCGCGGCTGACCTGCTAATATTTTAAGCCGGGGGTCGTTGAGATGCTGTTGCAGGGATTGCGCGATCGCTAGTGTGTCGTCTGTCGATCGATCGTCTACAATCAAAACCTCTAGGTTCTCCACAGACAGCGGTGTACTCTCCAAAATGGCGATCGCGCAATCCCGAATATTCTCTGCCTCGTTGTATGCTGGTACGATTACCGAAACTTTAGGGAACTGCGCGGCGGACTCCGGTGACAGCTTAGCCAAACTTCTGTCGGTTCGAGGCGCATTTTCCACTGATCGGCGCAAGTTCTTAGTGTAAGCTCTACTTACAATCAGAGAAAAAATTAGCAGGGTTAACAATATCAAAGCGAACAGACCTCAAATTTTCCGTACACGATTTGTCTCCCTAAATATTAAAAAATATTAAAACAAAAAGCTAGTCGATCGCCCGAAAAGTTATTTTGACCGCCTCTTTTGCTATAATTTGTGAGCATCTTTCGGCTCGCTCGCAGCGAGGGGTAAGACCCCTCACCCAGACAGCGACCGAAAAGCCGAGGATAGATATCAGTTGTCAGAGGATATTGGAATGGGCGAATTTTTGACAGTCGATGTGTTGGCGAACGGGATAGCCGTACTTGGTGCTTTCGGTTTTTTCTTTTTAGGATATCAAGCTTTGCAGATGTTGAAAAAATAAAGTATGGAAGAAGGAAGAAAGAAGAAGGAAGAAGGAAGAAGGATTAGCTCCTTGTTCCCCCCAAACCCCTAAAAAAAGGTGAGTAGGGGGTGGGAGAAGAGCATTCTTTCGCTCCCCTCAAACCCCTGAAAAAGGAGGATTTAGGGAGCGAAACTCAAAGACAAGTGACTCAACAGTGCAACTGTTTCTTGCGAAAATCAACCAAAAAAAGGCTGCGTTATTATCATGGTGAGCCAACTTTTAGATGGACGCTATCAAATCATTGAAGTCATAGAAACAGGAGAATTTGGACAAACCTATCTGGCAAAAGATATTCGCCGTCCGGGAGAACCGCAGTGCTTTGTCAAGCACCTGCGTCCCGGTACCACCGAACCGAAATTAATTAATACTACGCGCCGTCTTTTTCAAAAAGAAGCAGAAGTTCTAGAAAGGCTCGGTCAACACGACCAAATTCCTCAGCTATTCGCTTATTTTGAAGAAAATGAAGAATTTTTCTTAGTTGAATCCTTTGTTGCCGGTCACTCGCTATCAACCGAGATTGTACCGGGCAAGCCTCTGAGCGAAGAAAAAATGATTTCTTTGCTGAAGGAACTGTTAGAAATTTTAGTGTTTGTACACGGACAGGGAGTAATTCACCGAGATATTAAACCGGCAAATTTAATCCGTCGCTATTCAGATAACAAGTTAGTTTTAATCGACTTTGGCTCGGTGAAAGAAATTCACATCGCTCAAAGACAAGCACCGGTAACTGTGCGGATTGGCACGCTGGAATATATGCCGATCGAACAATTTCAATACAACCCGCAACTCAACAGCGATATCTACGCTTTGGGAATGATTGGCATCCAAGCAATGACGGGTTTGCCGGCTTACGATTTGCCGAAACTGCGGGATTTGAAAAATTCTAATAAAGGCGAAATTGTTTGGCGGCATTTAGCCACGTGTTCCCAAGCGCTGGCCGATGTTTTGGATAATATGGTGCGCTACGATTTTCGCGAGAGATACCAGTCGGCGGCGGAAGCTTTAGCCGATTTGAGGAAAATTGGCGATCGCTCGCGGGCGCGGATTCCCAAGCTGACAATATATCGCGAAGAAGTCGATCGGCGCAGCAGCAGCCGGGGTGATATTACAGTCGTCGGTCGTAGAATATTAGATGAACTGCGCGTCAGTTTGGAATTGCTGCCAGAAGAAGCAGAGGCGATCGAAGATGAGGTATTGAACCCTTACCGGAAATACAGGCAAAAAGGCGAACGCTACGAACAATCACTGCAAGAAGCAATGCAGCAAGAATATCCCTTTTCTCAGGAAACTCGCGACGAATTAAAACGCTTGCAGCAAGTTTTAGGGCTTACCGACGAAGATGCCGCGAAAATCGAAGAATTAGTCATTCCTAAATCTTTATTTGCTAAATTGTACAAGGCGATCTCCACAGTTTTGGAGGGACACCGCAACCCCAGTGGACCACCAGCCAGCAGCGCCCCTCAACTCGAATTGCAGGCAAGTCCGGCGGTATCCTCGCAGGTAAATCTGAACGGAAAAACCGATTTCTCGTTAGCGCAGCCCGCCCCTACGGGGGCTACGCCAACGGAGAGGATCGCCAGCCCAGCAGCACTTGTCCCCAAAGAAACTCGCAAATTCAATCCTTATCTCGCCGGGGCAACAATTGCGGCTATCTTAGCTGCGATCGGCGGACTTTATGGATATCTCAAGTGGCAAGAATGGGAGCAGCGAGCCCAGAAAGAATCCCAACAGCTCAATCAAATTGCCGCTCTCTATAAAGCCAGCAATTATGAAGACTGCATCAGCCAAATACCAACAATTGCCAACACTTCCAGCAGCTATGCGTCCGCTCAGGAGTTACAGGAACAGTGCCAAGCAGGTCTGCGGTGGAAGAACGCCAAAGTCAAAAATTTCGCTCAGCATTCAGATGCAGTTGGGTCTGTTGCTTTCAGTCCAGACGGCTTAATGTTAGCCAGCGGTTCTAAAGACAAAACCATCCAAATTTGGGATTTAGCTACAGGCAAGTCGATCCGCACTTTTCCAGGAGATTCCTCCACTATTTGGTCGGTTGCTTTTGACTCAAACGGTACGAAACTGGCGACTGGAACCGGTTTTTGGCGAGTCATGCTGTGGGATTTGAAAACAGGGCAAGTGATTCGCAGTCTCGACCACACTGCTTCTGTGTGGTCTGTCGCTCTCAGCCCGGACGGACAGCTTGTTGCTAGCGGTAGCGGAGACAAAACCACGAAGATTTCGGATGCAGCAACTGGCAGTTTGATTCAGAATTTTCCAGACCATACAGATTTTGTTTATTCTGTTGCTTTCACTCCCGATGGAAAAAGTTTGGTTAGCGCTTCTAAGGATAAAAAAATTACAGTTGTTGATGTAGCAACGGGGAGCTTGCTCAAAACTATTGAGGGACACGGCGACGCGGTGAGGTCGGTGGCTGTTAGCCCGGACGGCCAGACAATTGTTAGCGGTTCCTACGATGAAAGTATTAAAATCTGGAATATCGAAACAGGAGATTTAATTCGCTCTATCCAGGGACATTCTGACGATATTGTCTCGGTTGCTATCAGTCCGGACGGGAAGTTTATTGCGAGCGGGAGCAAGGATAAAACTATTAAAGTTTGGGATTTTGCTACCGGAGAATTGCTGAATACTTTGACGGGACATTCCGATGAGGTTTATGTGGTGACTTTTAGTCCTGATGGCAAAACTATTGCTAGCGGTTCTAAAGACAATACTATTAAGTTGTGGCTGAGGTAATCAGAAAGAAGGAAGAAGGAAAAAGGAAGAAGGAAGAAGGAAAAAGGAAGAAGGAAGAAGGAAGAAGAAAGAAGGAAGAAGAAAGAAGGAAAAATAGTCCTTGACGCACAGACTATACTTGTAGGGTGCGAAGTGCGTACCTTACTACTACAGATAGTGTAACAATTGAAAACTTGTGTCCAGGACTGAAGAAGTCAGTCAACAGTCAACAGTATCCATTAGTCACTGGTCATTTAATTCCTAAGATTAAGCTCGTTTTTTAAGGTTTGGGGAAAGTGCCAATAAGGCGTTTCTAATTCGTCCTCAGTTGGATAATTTTCAGTTGATTTCTCTCGGATTTGAAAAAAGTGGTAGAGGTTCGCCACAGTTAAATCGGATATTTCTTGCCAATTCGAGGCAGCTAAAGCTTGATAGCCCGTAGCGATCGCCTGCTGGCTGATATAAAATTCGTATCTCCGGCGGATTTCCGGCGACACAGCGAACGTTAGCTGGTCGCGCAAGGATAGAAAGTGAGACTTTTGCTTTAAACTTTCATAAAGTGAAGGTTCCGCAGCTAATACCGCGAATGTAGTGTACACGCTGCTTTTTAAACTCTCGCCGGTGAGTTTATCTAAACTAGCTAACTGGTGCTGCTCTTTTGGAGACAAAGTTTGCATCCAATCAACCTCATTTTGCCAAAATTCTATTACACTTAAATCATGACCGAGAATCCTAGTAACTTCAGGAAATAAAAAATCTAGTTCGGGTTCGGATTGACATCCTTTAACAACAGTTAGAAGATTTTGACAAATTTTTGATTGGAGTTCCAGCAGGCGATCGCTCACCATCTTGTAGGCCCGCTGCAACTGAAACGTGACCCCGATCGCCTGCTCGATCGCCCAAACACATTCCATTTGCCTGAGCTGTCCAGCAGAAGACAGCCCCTCCAACAAACTAGGATTATCATAAATTTTTAAAGCCTCAAACAGCATATCTCGCCCGCTATTAATTTCGGAATTCCGAAGTTTAATATCTGGCACAGTCAGGGCTGACTGACAGCGTTTGATAGCTTTAGAAAAAATCTCGTAACCGTTAACCAGTTTCTGGCGGTGCATTTCAAAATTAGAGTCGTGAGCCACCTTAAAAATCTGCTGGATTACCTCTACTCCCCTATCTTTGAGGATGTGTCTGAGATCGATAAATCCGTCTTTAATTTTTAGCTTCTGGTGCTTTGCCTCTTCTCGGATTTTTAATACTTGGTTGAGGTTTACTGCGGACAAAACTGTGCTCGATACAGTGCCAATACCAATGACAGCAGCAGTCGCTTGCATCACTGCCAAATTAATTTTCAGACAGTTAAGCATTCTGTATATTTTTTGAAACCCCTGATGAGTTTGAGCAACCTGCAGCGGCGCCAGTGTCACGTACACGGGAGCTACCAGCGGCTGTATGGGCCCACCTCCGGCTAACTGTGCGAGCAATCCTATAACTCCGCGATCGGATAGAGTTTCACTTCTTGATTGATAAAAAATTTTTGCAAGCTCCACAAACTCCCCTGTCACCGGATCTCTAGCTGCCGGGAGCAATTTTCCTGTTTTGGCAGCAGGCTGTACAAGGTTGCCACTATTGAGTCGCGCCTGAGTTGCAGGAGTGAATATATAATCCATGTGGTGACTCAGTTTCCATTCAAAAAGGCAGATGTTCTGTATTGTATGCTGTTTAGGGAAACGAGGGATTAAAGGAAATGAATGAGTATCTCAAGGCATTCCAGGCTATTACCCTGTTTAGCGATCGATTGTTGGCAGACGAATATCAATCCGTGGAGATTAAACAGTCAGCTACCCAACTCAGTTTAGATGTGGAACCTTGTATTGACGAAATTAAGCAATCTGCCATCAGACTCAAGGGGCTACTTCAGGTATGTTTCAAAGATGTATCTCAGGCTGAGGATGTCTGGAATAGCAAGCCGAGAATTGCTGGAGCATCTCCTGTTGATGTCTGGGAGCAAATTGGCGAACTAAGCGGATGCGATGTGAGAATTCGCAGTTTAGGAAAACAGGGCAAATATGATGCTGTTGTTAAAGTTCGCAAATCTTGGAGCGACAAGGCGACCAAGTTAAAAACTCAGTGGTTTTTGTGGGATAAAAACCCTCAACTATTTCAAAGAGATGCTATTGGTTTTTTTGACAAAGAGAATTTGCACAAAGAGTTACGTAATGAAGTGGATTCCCAGGCAGAGCGAGTCAGTTTAATTATGGAGAATGAACTGAGTTTAATTTTTAAAGAATTACAATCTATTGATATAGAAAAAATTGAAGTTTGTATTGACTGCTTCGACCTCAACAGTCAATCTAAATTTAGAGAGCGACTACAATCAATAGGGGGAGAGATTGTATCTAAGTTTACGGAGCCACTGAAATATTTGCCGGATTCTTATATGAAGAGTTTTAAAGATACGTTGAAAGAACCTGTAGAAACTCTCGTTCATAAAAGCAATCTCGGAATTACTTTGGTCGATTTTGAAGAGTTCTGTAAAGTGATTGGCTTAATCCTAGATAATGTGATTCTAGCTGTTTTTGAAGAGCGCATGAAACTGGCAATTAAAACCGTTGAAAAAGCGATTAAATTCTACAATAATTTTTTATATAAGCAGGCGCGGTATCAGAAAGAGACGCCGGAACAGCGAGCGGCGGAAAAAGAGTGGATCGAATGCCAGCGGCAGCAACTCAGGGAAGTTCAGCAGTATATTGATGCAGTCATCAATCATTAGTGGTTAGTTATTAGTAATTGGCAATTTGTAATTAGGAGTTACTAATTAGTGTTTTAACTACTAATTACTGACTCCTAACTGCTGAATTCACGCAAACAGGACTTACGCCGAACCTAATAAATTATTTACGGCTCCATGCACACCGCACCTTAGCGCTATAATTCGCGCGTTAAACCACTTTTTGCGTAAGTCTTGCTAAAAATAGATACAAGCCCCGTAATTACGTCATGAAAATAAAAAAATTAGACTTTAGTTCAACCTCCCACTCAAGGCTGGGGAGTTAATCTAAAATCTAAAATCTAAAATCTAAAATCGAATGACTATTGATATTGACCGCTGATTTCGTAAACGATCGCGCCCAAAGACGCTAAGCTAGCTAAAATTAGCATTCCTGCCGGCATGAATTTTTGAGTTTTAACAAGGCGCACAATAAATACTATTACTAAAACAGCGGAGATGGCTGCTGCTAATGTTAAACCCCAACTTTGTCCCATAAGCTGGGCGGTGCCGGCAAAAATTAGCAGCGAACCGCTAATCAAGCCCGAAATGAGCGAGGCTTGGCTTTTGGCCTTGATATAACCCATGATGCCGCCAACGAGTGTTAAAATGCCGTAGCCGATCGCCGCTGCTGTACCTAAATTCATTTTTAATCCTCCCGATTTCACTCTTTGCATCTAAATTTATACAGCGCGGCCTGCAATTAGTGTCACGAATTGTTAGAAAATTTATTAAAGCCAGTCAGGATATGTAACTGTTATACAATTGCCATTATGTCAGCCCTAACTTCTGGTGCGATCGCCCAAATCCGTTACCTCCAGCGCCAAGCGGCATCCCTGCTGCTGTATCAATCAGTTCTCAAAAGCCCCGCAGGTCAAGCTTTTCTCGATTTGCTGCAAGCCCTTCACCACAGCGAAGTCAGCGGTTTGGAATGTCAGGTAGCTTACGGGAACTGGTTCAAAGTTCAGGCTGCTAAAAATTTAAGCTGGAAAGATTCTCTGATTTCCGAAATTCTCAAAGACGAAAACCCCTTTTCACGCCGAGCACAGCAAACAGATTTTGCAAGTTTGCCCCCCGCTTTGGTGGAGGCCGCCCGACATGATTTACAAGTGCTGCAAAATATTTACGAATGCAGCAGCGAACAGTTGAGCAAGTGGGTGCGGGTAGCGGGTCAACTTGACGCAGTGCCTCCGATTTGGCATTCAGAAACTGTAGCAGAACAGGGAGATTTGCCGCTGCACGGGAAACTAGAAAAATGGTCGAGCGCGGCGGAATCTTTGGCAGTTTATTACCGACAGTTTGGCACGGGTTTGTTTGCCGAATATCGCGCTTTTAGGTGGCGGGGAGGGGAGTTGGCAAATATTTCGCATCCCGATGGCATAACTTTAAAAGAGTTGGTTTGCTGCGATTGGCAGCGGGATGCTCTGGTGAAGAATACGGAGTTTTTGTTGGCAGGTTATCCGGCTTTGCACGTCTTACTGTACGGGAGCCGCGGTTCGGGCAAGTCTTCTTTGGTGAAGTCGCTATTAAATGAATTTGGAGCTCGCAATCTGCGTTTGATTGAAGTATCTAAATCGGATTTGCAAGATTTGCCGCTAATTGTCGAGCAGTTGCGGGGAGTTCCTCAAAAGTTTATTATTTTTGTGGATGACCTTTCCTTTGAGGAAGATGACGATGCTTTTAAAGCTCTGAAAGTTGTCTTGGAGGGGAATGTTACTGCTCGCTCTCAAAATGTGGTAGTTTACGCTACATCTAACCGCAGGCATTTAATTCGAGAGTTTTTTGACGACAGGCCTCGCCCCCGCGATGGAGACGAAGTTCACGCTTGGGATACGGTGCAGGAAAAACTTTCCTTTAGCGATCGATTTGGCTTGACTTTAACTTTTGAGCCGGCGGATCAAAACACTTATTTAACAATTGTCCGACATCTCGCAGAACTTGCTGGAATCAAACTCGCTCCCGAGGATTTGGATCACCGAGCTAAAGAATGGGCAACTCGCCGCAATGGGCGATCGGGCAGGACTGCGCGGCAGTTTGTTGATTTCCTGAAAGCAGATTTAGCCATTTTTCACAAGTAGATCGTCTGCGCTGCGAGGGCGGGTTTTACCTGAAATATGGGAAGGGAATTCATGAGCTGAATACACTCGCCATTGCAGCGCCAAAGGGCGAAAGAAAAATTCTTAAGTTTTTCATAATTTTATTGATAATAAATAACTAACACAATTTGATATAATTATCAAAATCCCCAAAGAAACCTCCAGAGCCAGAACCCATCCTGACTCCATAAATCGACCACTAAATAATGAGGAAAATATCATGGGTTTATTTGATAAAGTATCGCAGACTCGTCAAGAAACGGACGTAACGTTAGGGCCGGCAGAAGCATTTGCGGCGATCGCGCTAATTGCCGTAGCAGCCGACGGTTACATCAATGACAGCGAAAGTAAAGCGATTAGCATGACGCTATCTCGGATGCAACTGTTCCGCAGTTATCCGGATGACGTGATGAGAAAAATGCTCGATCGCCTGCTGATGATTCTGCAACGGCAAGGAGTTGAGGTACTTTTTAATGCTGCTTTGGCAACGCTTCCCGACGAACTTAAAGAAACTGTTTTTGCTGTCACAACTGATATCGCTTTAGCAGATGGCGAGGTTTCAGAAGAAGAAGAACAACTTTTGAACGATCTTTACAGTGCATTGGGGCTTTCCGAAGATATTGCCCTCAAGATTATAGACGTGATGTTGATTAAGAACAAAGGTTAAGAAAGAAAGGGAAGGAGTGAGGAGGGCGAATTTTACAATATAAAAAATTAGCGCCTACTTACTTAGCTGACAACTTCTCCAAAAGTGCGGTTTTACCGATATGATGGTTGGTAAAATTGCGATCGAATTTGCGATCGCCGTTACTACCTCAAATGCCTTTCACTTACACCCGCACTGTTCGCTTTCAAGATACCGATGCTGCTGGAGTCGTTTACTTTGCTAACGTTTTGGCGATGTGCCACGAAGCTTACGAGGCATCTCTAGCAGCATCGGGAATCAATCTCAAAGCATTTTTCAGCAATCGCCAGGTTGCCTTTCCCATAATTCATGCTAGTGTAGATTTTTATCGCCCAATGTTTGCGGGCGATCGGCTGATGATTCAATTGATGCCGAAACAAGTTACTGGCGATGAATTTGAAATTGCCTATCAAGTATTTTCGGGGGAAGTTGCAGGAAGAAGCGCTGCTAAAGCTCTTACTAAGCACGTCTGCATAGATGCAGTTAGCCGAGATCGAAAACAGCTATCTGAAGACTTGATGCAGTGGATGAGGAAATTTGAGATTGAGATTTCAAATTAGTTCTATCTTTAAATAATAGCAGGGTATGACAGTCAAATTTCTGTTTTGTTGATATTATTTCTGACTTTTTGATATTATGTCAAATCGCAATTATGCCATTGTGGGGACGGGAGCTTTAGGCGGATTCTACGGTGCTAGACTGCAACAAGCAGGTTTAGAAGTCAATTTTTTGCTACGCAGCGATTACGATCAGGTCAGAAAACACGGTTTGATTGTCGAGTCTCCCGAAGGCGACTTCACCCTCCCCCACGTCCGCGCCTACCACAACACGCATAAAATGCCTAAGTGCGACGTAGTAATTGTAGCGCTGAAAACAACTCAAAATCACTTTTTGCCCCAAATTTTGCCTCCTTTATTAAAGGATAACGGGACGGTTTTAGTATTGCAAAACGGATTGAATGTCGAACCGGAAGTAGCTAAAATTGTTGGTGCAGAACGAGTGGTTGGCGGGCTGTGTTTTCTCTGCTCTTATAAAGTTGGGCCCGGTCACATCTGCCACCTAGATTACGGCACTATCACCCTGGGAGAATATGCCCAGGACTACAAAGCAATTGGTATTACTGATAGATTGCACCAAATTGCTAAGGATTTTAAACGTGCTCATATTCCTATTAAAATGAGCGAAGATTTGCTATTGTCAAGGTGGAAAAAGCTGGTTTGGAATATTCCTTATAACGGGCTGTCTGTAGTGTTGGATGCGAGAACTGACGAACTGATGGCTAATCCCGATACTCTGATTTTAGTCAAGGAAATGATGCGGGAAGTGATAGCGGGCGCCAAAAGTTGCGATCGCATTATTCCCGATGACTTTATCCCACAGATGCTCGAATACACTCAGAAAATGAAGCCTTACCGCACGAGCATGAAAATCGATTATGATGAATCGCGGCCCCTGGAAGTTGAGGCGATTTTTGGTAATCCGATACGGGTGGCGCAGCAAGCAGGTATTAAGTTGCCCCAAATAGAGGTAGTTTACCGAATGTTGAAGTTTGTGGATGTTCAAAGACAAGAAGCAGAGAAGACGAGAAGGCTGTTAGGTTTGTCGTAATTAGTCAGTTGACTGTTGACTGTTGACTGTTGACTGTTGACTCTTGACTGTTGTCAGGAGGCGGAAATAAGCATGAGAAATTCTGCCTTCTGCATTGATTGCGATCGCCTAATAATTATTGATATTTGAGCGCAATTTCTTGCAATTTTTCTCGATTGACTTTGCCTTGAGAATTGCGCGGCAATTGTTCGACGATTACCCAATATTTCGGTCGCTTAAACTTGCTCAACTTATCTTCTAGTGCCGCTTGCAGATTTTTGACAGTAACTTCGGAATTAGCGGGAACGTAGATAGCCGTAACGACTTGACCCCAATCTTTGTCTGGCAAGCCAATTACAGCAATATCGGCAACTAAATTAGTCGATCGCACAACGGCTTCAACTTCCGCCGGAAATACATTTTCTCCGCCTGTGATAATTTTGTCGCTGCTGCGTCCAACGATATTTAAGTAGTTATTTTTATCAAAAAATCCCAAATCGTCTAATTGGAAATATTCGCTATCGCCAAAATTTTTAGGATAATAACCCAAAGCCAAAGATTTAGCATTTACCACAATATTTCCGATTTGATTATCGCACAAAATATCGCCCTTGGCACTGCGAATAGTTATTTTAGCGTGCGGTAAAATTTTACCGGAACTGTTATTGCCAGCGAGAAAATCTTGGGGTTTTAGTGTAGCAATTTGCGAGGCAGTTTCGGTCATGCCATAACTGGGCGCTAATTTGATTTGATAGTTTCTAGCTGTTTCTAAAAGTTCCGACCACGCGGGGGCACCACCCAAAAGTACGGCCCGAAACCGTCCCAGCCAATTAGCTGTATCTGGCTTTTGCAGCAGCCGTTGCAGTTGAGTTGGAACTAAAGAAATGAAAAATTCTTCTGGTTCTATGTCGCTTTTTTTACCACTTTCTAATTCTTTAAATGGCTGAATAGCGAGTTGTCCTCCGGTAGTAAAGGAACGCATGAATTGCATTAAACCGCTGACATGATATAAGGGCAAAACGCAAAATGAGTTGATTTTGTCAACTTGAAAATATTGTTGAAAACCTTGTACTGATGCTGTTAGCGTTTCCCAAGTATGGATGGCAAAACGAATTTTTCCCGACGAACCGCCGGTGGGAATCATGATCGTATCAAAACCGCTTTTACCGGACGAATGGAATTCGCGGCTATACAAACGAAGTCCGCCTTCGCGGACTGGGATATGGGGATTTTTGGGAAGCGGATATTGTCCTAAAAATATGTCTGGTTGGACTAAATCAAAGACTTGTTCCCATTCGGGTTTTACCCAGTTGGGATTGCAGAGAAAAATGGGGCCTTTGGCGGCGCGGGCGGCGGTGAAACTGGCAAGAAATTGCACGGGTTCTGGTTCGGCGAGGCAAATTTTTGGGGGTGTTTTTTGTGCGGGATTTTGGGTGATTTCAAGAAATACCCGATCGACAATTCGGGCAAATTCGCGACTGTCACAACCGATAAGCCAGTTATCGGGCAAGCCAGACTTGATATCCAGAATATTTACTGTGAGATTTGTTGCCATAGATGCTTTCACCAAGTTTTTGGATTCAAAACAATTACCTAACCCGCTTGATTTAGTCGTGGGAGTAATCTAAAATCTAAAATCTAAAATCTAAAATCTAAAATCGAATGATTGTCATCGAACCAGCAATCGGTGCCGAAGCCGAGTGCTCTCTTATTTAAAGACAATTGTGTTGCTAAGTTTAATGCTGCTTGTTTGCCGATTTCTGTTTCAAATACTGATGAGAAAACAGCGTCTATATTGTGAGTTTGACAAAATTTTCGCAGTTGGGATGGAGAACCGCATATCGCAGGTTTAATGACGAAAATACCCCGCCAGCCTTGGCTGTAGCACTCTTGAATGCGATCGAGGTTGGCTGCAGATTCATCAAGGGCGATCGGAGTTGCATAAATAGCATTTAATTCTACCATTTCCTGAAACTGTGTTACGGGCAACGGCTGTTCCAAAAATTCAATGTCTGCAGAAACGTCACTTGCTTTTACCTCGTCGCAAGCTTGCAGCCATGTTTTAGCCTCCGAGTAACTGAGTCCCCCGTTGGCATCTAACCGCAAAAATGCCGATTCTCGATCGCACAAATTGTGCATTGCTTGGATTAGCTGCTGAAAAATCTTTAATTCTTCCTTAATTGCAGCAACACCAATTTTCCATTTAAACGTGCGATATCCCTCCAACCAAAGAACTTGCAAAGCCTGCAAAGCTGTTTCACCTGCTGGCAATAAACCGCTGAACCGATTTTGCATTTTCTCCCCATTTTGGGAAAGGTAAGTTAAATTTTCGCTTTTCTCCCCCCCTTGGCAAGGGGGGGCTGGGGGGGGTGAATTTTGCTCGTTTGATAGTGCTGACTCAAATCCAAATTGACAAGCAGGCAATTCAGCAGAAATAGAGAAAATCGTCTCTTCTGAAATATTAGTCGCCAGCGATTTACAAAAATCTAAAGCTTGCTCAAAAGTTTCGGAACCAAACCAACTCAAAGGCGCAATCTCTCCCCAACCAATTTGATTATTTTCGCCCACAAGTCGCAGGATAATTCCCGATCGAATATCCCAAATGCCGTGACTTGTTTGCAGTGGACGCTTAAATTTTCGCTGATAAGTGCGAAACTCGAATTGATAAAGCATTGGTTTTTTAATTAATCATAAAATTCTCTCACAACTGATCCAAAATTATCAATATTTTCAAAATGAATATTGTGGCCAGCTTTTGGTACAATTTCCAGAAGGGCGGCCGGACACAATTTGGCAATTTCGGTATTTATAGTTGTAAATTTATCATCATATTCTCCCGCTAGCAAGAGGATAGGGATTTGATTTTGTGCCAGTTTTCCCCAGAGAGAGGGCTGGTTGCCGATTCCCATATTGCGGAGTGATTTGGCTAACTCTAAGGGATTGTTTGCTAAGCGGGTTTCTATGAGTTTGTCGAAGTGGGGAGAGTTTTTTAAAGATTTGAATAAAGGGCGATCGTACCAGTTGAATAAAAAATCTTTAATGTTGCTATTTTCCAGCTTTTGTGCTAGCTGTGAATCGGCTTCCCGGCGGTGCGATCGCTCTTTTTCTGTTTTCAATCCTGGCGAAGCTGACTCTAACACTACTTTCTCGAATCTTTCGGGAAAATGTAATGTCATGTAAAGTGCCAATCGCCCGCCCATTGAATAGCCCAACAACAAACATTTGTCTATTTGTAAATCATTTAATAACTGGATCAATGCTTGGGCAGTATTTGACATATTGTAGTAACTTTCGTCGCCGTTGACTTGGGTTTTTCCGTGGCCGGGAAGGTCAACTGCTAAGCAGCAATAACTGTTAGAAAGTAAGGGAATGACGCTGCTAAAGTCTTGACTGCTGCCCGTGAATCCATGCAAAAATAAAAGTGTCGGCTGATTCTTGTTGCCAGTTAAGGAATAGTGAAAGTTATAATTATTAAATTTGTCCATAGACAATTATACGATTCAATGTGAGGTACGGATTGCTAAATTAAAGAAGATTTTGAGAAGTCGCCCAACTCTGCAAACTCCACGAACTCCCTCAACTTAGCAAACCATACCTCCATTTTACCGGCATTTTCGATCGCCCGATCTACAAAGCAAACCCCAACGCCAGCAGCAATCCGCTCGAAAAATGCAGCGTAACTGCGATAAACTTAGAGTTGCTGACCTTTACCGGTTGGTCGTGATAGTCTGTGACATGGTGGCCAAGGTCGATCGCAAATGGCAAACTCCCAAAAATCAACAGCGTCCAAATTGGGAACATTCCCAAAGCCACAAATACCACAGTCAAAACATAAATGCTGCCGCATAGCCACTGCAACAACTCGGCACCTTTTTTCGTACCGAGTCGAACAATTGGGGATTTTTTACCCGCTGCCAAATCGTCCTCAACTTGGTGAAAATGGGAACAAAATAAAATGATACTCGTTGTAATTCCCACGATTGCCGAAGCCGCTAAATTAGTTGCAGACCAAGTTTGAGTTTGACTGTAATAAGCAGCGGCCAAGGCTAGCGGCCCGAAGGTGAAAAAGCAAATAATTTCTCCCAAACCCTGATAGCCAAGACGAAACGGAGGCCCTTGATAAGTGTAGCCGAGAGCACAGCACAAAACTACCAGCAAAATTACTGTTGGGTCTTTTTGCCACCAGCTTATGGCGCAGATTCCCGACACTCCAACTGCTAAAAACAGATTGGCTAGCCCGAAAATTAAAGTTTTATTTCCGGTTAAGTTAACTAGAGAATGCGCTTTGTTTTTATCGATGCCTGTTTCTGAGTCAAATACATCATTGCTGAGATTCAGCCATGCTATAATCAAAATGGCTGACATTAAAAATGTCGAAAAAATTGACGAATTAATCGTTTGAGTTTCGGCAAAAGCAATTGCAGTTCCTACTGAAATAGGAATCACCGCAACGCTGTACATGGGCGGCTTGATTGCCGCCAGCCACAATTTACTATTTGAACGTTCAATTAACTTTGTTGTCATTACACAAACTTGATTCAATTGATAGCAGCGTAGTAATTTTACAATTTTATTGGTGAAGAAACTCTACTCTGTATCGGGTTGAGTGCGCGGGGGGCATCCGTTGAGAGGCTTTGCGGGCGATCGCACGCCCGGTAATGCCCGTCTGCAAACCTCTGCGGGGTCGATCGCATGAGAGCCGAGATTGAGTCGCTCAATCTTAAAGTTTTATGTCTAAATGTTTCGATCGATCGCGCGTTGGGGAAGCCCTGGAAGAGGATCGTCTGTTTTCTGCCCCAAGCGAGCCCAAACTTTCCGGGAAACTCGAAAGGTCATGTTTTGCGATCGCCCTCCCGTGCTTAGATCGAAATAGGGGTTCTAGCGGGACAAAACCGCACTCTTTCTGACAAATCTGCTATTCTCGCTTTCATGACAGTAATACCGCACCGCGCTAATCTTTTACAAGACCGCAATCAACTGCATCAGTTTCTGTTAGATTGCCAGCAGTCTTTAACGGAAAAAGATCAAACAAAGATAGTTAGTATTTCTCAGGAGATTGCCCCCGTCGATCCGCTAGTTGTACTTCAAGAGATTTCCGAACCTTGCCAGCGACACTTTTACTTTGAAAAAAGAGACCCGATTTCCGGCAACAGTTTTGCGATCGCCGCCCTAGATTCGGCCATCCATCTAACAGTAGCCGGAAGCGATCGATTTGCCCTCGCTCAAAATTTTATTCAATCTTGTCTTGCCCGAACAATTGCCATCGGTACAGAACGCTTGCCCTTCAGCGGGCCGCACTTTTTTTGTAGCTTTGCTTTTTTTGATGAGAATGTCGCCACCAATTCTTACTTCCCCCCTGGTACCGTCTTTTTACCAAAATGGCAGATTACTCGCCTGAAAGATAGCTGCACAATTGTGGCAAATGCTATCATAAATTGCGACATAAATATTAATATTGTTACGGATAATATTTGGCAAAATTTTGATAAAATTGCGTCTCGCCCTTACCAAAAAATAACTTCTATTAGAAACAGTTCGATACTTTTAAAACAAATTCCTGTGAATGATGCCACTCAATTCAAAACATCTGTCAAGTCCGCTTTAGAATTTATCAAGTCTCAATATTTCAGTAAAATTGTTTTATCCCAAGCCATAAATGTCATTTCCAAAACCCCTTTTAGTTTAATAGACTCCTTAAATAACTTGCGCCTTACTTATCCCGGTTGCTACGTATTTTCCACCAGTAACGGCCAAGGTCAAAATTTTATCGGTGCCAGTCCAGAACGCTTAATCAGCATTCACAAAAATGAGTTAGTAACAGATGCCTTAGCAGGTTCCGCACCGAGGGGGAAAAATGAAGCGGAAGATGCGAATTTAGGCAAAGGTTTACTCAACAGCGAAAAGGATATTCGAGAACATCGAGTTGTAATTGATTTTATAGTCGATCGCCTGTCGAGTCTCGGTATCAATCCCGACTTTTCTCCGGTTCCTAGGCTGCTGCAACTGTCAAACATTCAGCATTTGTGGACACCCATAAGGGCTAGAATTCCCCGTGATATTCATTTATTAAAGATTTTATCCCAACTGCATCCAACGCCAGCGGTGGCGGGCGTACCGAGAGATATTGCCCTACAGCAAATTCGCGGATGCGAAAGCTGCGATCGCTCTTTGTACGCAGCACCCCTCGGCTGGATCGATCGCACCGGCAACGGCGAATTTGCCGTCGGCATTCGATCGGCT
This sequence comes from Microcoleus sp. MON1_C5, assembly GCF_036701875.1. NCBI lineage: Bacteria > Bacillati > Cyanobacteriota > Cyanophyceae > Oscillatoriales > Microcoleaceae > Microcoleus > Microcoleus sp. MON1_C5. The sequence goes on from NZ_JAUBRN010000002.1 coordinate 69,981, forward strand.
TTAATCGATGGCGATCGGGCTATACTTTATGCTGGTGCTGGTATTGTGGCGGGTTCGGAACCCGAAAAAGAACTAGCAGAAATTCAGCTCAAATTGCAGGCACTTTTAAATGCTTTAGTTTAATTCAGCTAATTTGCAGAATGTAGAGTTGTCTGGCTAATTGATTGAGTCTGTGTTAATGTTTAATTTTCACCTCCTCAAAATGTTCTACTATGGGAAAAGGATCGTAAAAATGGTGAAGCATTCTTTTCCACTCTTGATATTCAGCGGAATTCCTAAATCTAATGGTATGAGCTTCTAAATTTTCCCATCTAACCAATAATAGATATTTTCCTTGAACTTCTGTGCAGCGATGAAGTTCGTGAGATAAATATCCATCTATAGACGCTATCAGACTGGAGGCTTCTCTAAAAGCTATCTCAAAATCACCCTCAAAGCCAGATTTGACATTAAGCACAACCGCCTCAAGAATCATAAAAATGTATCCTGACAATTATTTGAGTATAATATCCTAGCACAATACAGAGTTGAGCTACTCAGGTTTAGCAATGCCAATAGATTTTCGCAACACAAATACCGTCTGGGCTTCCGTATTAGCAGAAACTTTGCAGCGGTTGGGATTAACTACCGCCGTGATTTGTCCCGGTTCGCGATCGGCACCGCTAACAATAGCCTTTGCTCAAAACAAAAAAATAGAAACTATTCCCATACTCGACGAACGTTCAGCCAGCTTTTTTGCATTAGGAATTGCCAAAAAATCATATTTACCAACCGCACTAATTTGCACATCGGGAACCGCCGTAGCCAACTTTTATCCGGCGATAATTGAAGCCAGAGAAAGTCGAATTCCGCTGCTAATATTCACCGCAGATCGACCTCCAGAATTGCGGGACTGTCACGCCGGACAAGCGATCGACCAAGTGAAAATATACGGCAATTATCCCAACTGGCAAGCCGAATTAGCGATACCTTCTGCGTCCAGAGGAATGCTAGACTATCTGCGGCAGACGATCGTGTATGCTTGGGAGCGATCGCAATTTCCAACTCCCGGCCCCGTCCATCTCAACATCCCCTTTCGCGACCCGCTTGTACCCATTCCAGACATAGCCGTAGAAGCTTTAGAAACAGAATTTAATCCCGAAGATTTCTTTGCAGGATTAGAACCAATTTTCGCAGGAGAAACCTCTACCCCCCCCAGCCCCCCCTTGTTAAGGGGGGGAGAAGAAAGTACAATGCAACAGTGGCAAAAGTGCAGCAAAGGGATTATTATTGCAGGCGTTGCACAGCCTCAATTTGCCGAAAAATACTGTAGTGCGATCGCCAAAATTTCCAAATCCTTAAACTGGCCAGTTTTAGCAGAAGGACTATCCCCAGTCAGAAACTACGCCCAACTCAATCCTTATCTAATTTCCACCTACGATTTAATCCTGCGAAACCGCGAACTAGCAGATAAATTAACCCCAGAAATCGCCCTTCAAATCGGAGACTTACCCACAAGCAAAGAACTGCGAAACTGGCTAGCCAAAACCCAACTAAAACGCTACATAATCGACCCCAGCCACCACAACTTCGATCCCCTACACGGCCAAACAATTCACCTGCGAACCTCTGTAGAGCATCTAGCCACTGCTATTTCCCCTCAAGTCCCCCCCCTTAGCAAGGGGGGGTTAGGGGGGGTTCTAACCACTGCTACCACTAATATCCCCCCTCAAGTCCCCCCCCTAAACAAGGGCGAGTCAACTCAAATCCCCCCCCTTAGCAAGGGGGGGTTAGGGGGGGTTCTAACCTCTCCATCAAACGAATACCTCCAACTTTGGCGCAACACCGAAACCCAAGTCAGACAAACAATAGACCAAAAAATCTCACCAATTAACAACATAATCGAACCCAAAGTTTCCTGGCTGCTTTCCCAAATTTTGCCGCCAGCAACACCGATATTTATTGCCAACAGTATGCCCGTCAGAGATGTAGAGTTTTTCTGGAAGCCAAACAACTTAGAAATAAAACCTTTTGTCAATCGCGGCGCTAACGGTATAGACGGCACATTATCAACAGCTTTAGCTGTTGCTCACCGCAATCAAAGCAGCATCATGCTAACAGGCGATTTAACACTTTTGCACGATACGAACGGTTTTTTAATTAAAAATAAATTTGTCGGTCATCTGACAATCATATTAATTAATAACAACGGTGGCGGAATTTTTGAAATGTTGCCCGTTGCCAAATTTGACCCGCCCTTTGAAGAGTTTTTTGCGACGCCGCAGCAGATAAATTTTGCTCAGTTGTGTGCAACTTACGGCGTGGAACACGAGATAATAGACGATTGGGAACAGTTCAAACAAAAATTAAGTTTTTTGCCAAATAGCGGGATTCGCGTCTTAGAAGTGCCAACAGACAGGCGCGCCGATGCTCAATGGCGGCAAGATAATCTAAGTAAATTTGCCAAAGATTTGTAAATTTGTAGGTTGAGCCGGTGGAAGGAAACCCAACCTACACTAATTTAAACTGCTGGTTGAGCTAGCAGCGGATCTAACTGTCCATCTGAATCGAGTTTGTGAATGTCATCGCAGCCGCCTACGTGTTGGTTATTAATGAAAATTTGGGGTACGCTGCGGCGTCCGTTAGCGCGATCGGCCATTGCTTTTCTAGCGGCTTCGTCGCCATCAATTTTGTATTCCGTGAAATTTACGCCTTTCCACCACAGCAAAGTTTTGGCGCGGATGCAGTAGGGACAGGTTTGCCAAGTATAGATTTCCACATTGGCTTTGATGCGATCGGGCTTGCGGCCCAAAATGGGATTGAGAAAATCAAGCATTTTCGGTACTGGGGTAAAAATTAAACTGGTTGGGGGATTAACGATCATTTTAGCGAAATGCCGTCAGCCCCACGTCCTACCCAAAAATCGGCGCGGGATGGAATTGCCTGCAGCAACCTGTGGCACTGTGACCCAAGTCACAACTTTACTCTACTCGGATCACTTGCTTTCACCCTAGAGAATCACCTTCGCGCCCTTATTAATATCACCGATATTTTAAGGAAACCAGAAGATGATAGATATATCGAATTCAACCGCACTGCCATGCACCCCGTACAACTCCTCCCCGGCGCTATCTCTGAAATCCTCGCTTCTGTAACCGATACAGGCGTTTTGACTCTGGCGGATCGCTACGGTTTGATGGCCGCCACCTTCGACGACTCTCTGAATGACGAAGACAGAGGCTGTATCAACCGCTTGCTGCGGGCCGTGCTCAGAGGCCGAGTGAAAGTAGTCAACGAACTTTCAGCAGCATTCTAATCGGGATTTGAAGTTTTGTTCTGAAGGCAAGGTGAGTCAGCGGTAGATGAAAATAGTGGAAACTCAGGCAGGAGTGGAAACAGCGGTAATTTGAATTCGATTTAAAGTTTTCTCCTCTAACTCAACAACGGTTTTTTTGTCAAAGCAGCCTTTACCGGCTGCTTTTTTTTTATTTAATCGCGGATTTCCAGGTTGTACTGGCGGCAGAGGTCGATCAGTTCTTGTTGGAAGCGATCGCGCACATTGAAACTTGTGTTTTAACCACGTCTAAAGCTTCAATTTTGGGCGGGAAACAACCTAAAACCCTATCAGGGATTGAAACCTTGCCTCTTTCATTGACAAAAAATACGGACGGAAAGCCGGAAACGACCTAAAACCCTATCAGGGATTGAAACTTTCGGAAGTATTCACCAGAAGAGGAGACAGGAGGAAAGAGGGTATTCTTCTCCTGACTCCTGACTCCTGACTCCTTCTTCGCCGGAAACAAGTTTACTTCCCACACTTGTCACAGCACAGGTAGTGGTCATAGATAATCTCACCTTTGATAAAAGTGGTCGGATTCAGGAATTGATTCAAACAGCAGGGTGTAGACTATTATATTTACCGCCATACTCTCCAGAGTTTAACAAAATTGAACAAAGAAGAGTCTTGGCTAAAAAGTCAAGTTCGCAAACAGCTTGATGAGTTTGATTGCTTACATTTTGGCCACCCTTGGATGTCTTGCCTTGCATCCTAACATGAGCGGTTGCTATATGTGATTTCCCAGATTATTCAGTTGAGAAAACCTCAAAATTATGACCAATCAAACAACTTCTCCACTCCTACTCAGCCCCTTCAAAATCGGAGATTTATCCTTAAAAAATCGGGTAGTCATGGCACCCCTAACGAGAGCCAGAGCCGGTGAAGCGCGGATGCCCAACGCCTTGATGGCAGAGTATTACGCTCAGCGAGCCTCCGCTGGTTTAATCATTACAGAAGCCACAGTGGTTTCTACTCAAGCTAATGGTTGGCTCAATACGCCCGGTATTTATTCAGACGAGCAAGGCGAAGCTTGGAAACAAATTGTGACTGCGGTTCATGCCCGCGAAACACCGATTTTCATGCAGCTTTGGCACACCGGACGAGCTTCCCACAGCAGTTTTCATGAAAACAATCAATTGCCAGTTGCAGCCTCTGCCATCAAAATAAACGGAGAAGGCATTCATACCCCTCTAGGCAAACAACCCTACGAAACCCCCCGCGCTCTAGAAACCGATGAAATCTCCCTGGTTGTAGAAGATTATCGCAAGGCGGCCGAACGAGCAAAAATGGCAGGTTTTGACGGTGTAGAAATTCACGGGGCAAACGGCTATCTCATTGACACGTTCCTGCAAACAAAAACCAATCACCGCACAGATTCCTATGGCGGCACAGTTGAAAACCGTTACCGTTTTCTCAAGGAAATTGTCGAGGCGATTATCACAGTATTTCCGGCAAACAGAGTGGGAGTTAGGCTTTCTCCCAACGGTATTTACAATGATATGGGTTCTCCAGAATATCGCGAAGATTTTCTGTATTTCGCAGGGCAGTTAAATGCCTATGATTTAGCTTACCTTCACTTGGTGGACGGTTTGGCTTTTGGCTTTCATGAATTGGGAACGCCCATGATGATAGCAGAGTTTCGCGATGTGTTTGCAGGGCCGCTCGTCGGCAACTGCGGATATACTCAAGAACAGGCTGAAACGGCCCTGAGCAGCAAAGTGGCGGATTTAATTGCTTTTGGTCGGGATTTTATCAGCAATCCTGACTTGGTAGAGCGTTTTACTAATGGTTGGCCGCTCAATCCGCCTGCTGAAGTGGGCGTCTGGTATTCTTTTGGGCCTGAAGGTTATATCGATTTCCCTACCTATCAGGAACCAGCAGCTATTTCTTAGTTGAGTTGTTTGGGGCGGGTTTATCAATAAATACCGAGTATGTGCATCATAGATAATGGTGAACCCGCCCCTAAAAGATTTATGGTTAATTTCTCAAAATAGGAGTCGGAGTTGGAGCCATATTTAATTTTCATCGCCCGTTGAGAGCGAGCATCTCCTATTTGTAAAAACACTTCTTCTGCCTCCGGCCTCCTGGCTTCTGCCTCCGGCCTCCTGGCTTCTGTCTCCGGCCTCCAATTTTGGGCTTGGCTGCAAAAGTGAGAGGCTCCCAGTTGAGATCGAGAACGTTTCCCCATATCCTAATAACCATAGGGTACTTCAAAACATCCAAGCTGCTAGCTCAGCGTTTGAGTGCCTGAAAAAAATCAATAGCGGAAGCGCTTTTAACAAGATGGCACAAAATCACAAATCAACGGTTATCATTACCGGCGCTTCCTCCGGCGTCGGTTTGTACGGCGCGAAAGCTCTCGCAGACAAGGGATGGCACGTAGTCATGGCCTGTCGGGACGTGCGGAAAGCCGGAGACGCCGCCCGAGAGTTGGGCATACCTGAAGGCAGTTTCTCCATCATGGAGATTGACTTGGGCGATTTGGAGAGCGTGCGTCGGTTTGCTCGGGCATTTAAGGCCAGTGGCCGGCCTCTGGACGCTTTGGTGTGCAACGCGGCCATTTATATGCCTTTGATTAAGGAACCGCTGCGGAGCCCGGAGGGTTACGAGTTGACGATGACTACCAATCACTTGGGTCATTTCCTGCTGTGCAACCTGATGATGGAAAATATGAAGCCTTCCTATTATTCCGATGCGAGAATCGTGATTTTGGGAACTGTGACTCACAATCCAGACGAGTTGGGCGGGAAGATTCCGCCGCGCCCGGATTTGGGCAATTTTGAGGGTTTTGAAGCCGGTTTCAAAGACCCGATTTCGATGGCTGACGGCAAGAAGTTTGAACCGGTCAAGGCTTACAAAGATAGCAAAGTTTGCAACGTGCTGACGATGCGGGAATTGCACCGCCGCTTTCACGAATCCACGGGGATTACTTTCACTTCGCTGTATCCGGGATGCGTTGCGGATACGCCCCTGTTCCGCAACCACTATCCTTTGTTTCAGAAGCTGTTCCCGCTGTTTCAGAAGAATATCACCGGCGGTTACGTATCGCAGGAGTTGGCGGGGGAAAGGCTGGCGATGGTGGTTGCCGATCCCGAATACAAGCAATCTGGGGCTTATTGGAGTTGGGGAAATCGCCAGAAAAAAGATGGTAAGTCTTTTGTGCAAAAGGTTTCTCCCCAGGCCCGTGATGATGAAAAAGGCGAGCGGATGTGGGAGTTGAGCGCTAAGTTGGTGGGATTGACTGACGGTGCTCAAATGGGTGCTGCCGCTGGTGCGGGCCGCTCTGCATAATTCAAAGTTACAAACCCCCTTTATCAGGCTTGGCGGTTGAAACGGCGTCTACGCACAGGAGGTGGGTAGACGCGGACTCAATAATAAAGGGGGTATTAAAGTCGGATTTGGTATGATATCAATTCCGGTTGCACTCCTCCGGAATTGTTGACTGTTGACTGTTGACTGTTGACGGGCGGGTCGAACAACTGAATGGTTGAGTGTTAACTGTTGACTCGATTTTATTATTTCGATGCAACCGGAAACGATATGATGCACCCAAATCAAAGAAACCGGGTTGTTTAGTGGCTTTGCGGGTTGTAAGTCACATCTTGCACTATTCTTAAGAACAGGCAAGATGCCTGTTCCACAAGAAAATTTATCTCTTGTGGAACAGGCATCTTGCCTGTTCATAAAAAGATTATTCAGAATGGTGCAATATCTCAGTTGTAGCGCGTCTTTTCGGACACAACCCGGTTTTTGGTTTACCCGGGCGTCCAGGACTGTTCTGGTCGCTGCCTTAGCATGAAAGCGTAGGTTTTGCAACCCAAAATATCGGCTTTTTTTTACTGTTTACGATCGACTTACACGATATTTTTTCGGATAAGAATCCGGTTGGTGCGTAAGTGTTGGGAAATGAACAGCCGTCGATCGACCTTTTGGTTTGTAGCGTCGCCGAAACTGTTGGCTGCGACGGCTGTTTCCTTTTTTGCTGTTAAGATTGATTTTTACTTGAGGGTGCTAAGTTCCTGAAAATATTTTCCCCCACTTAAGCGAGATAATAATTATATTATATGGCTTGTCGATCGCAAAAACTATTTTTATTCGCTGGTATTTTTGGGTTAGTTTTGTTGGGAAAACCAGCGCAAACATCCGCTAGCACAGTTGAAATTTTGACCTCAAATGTTGAGGATTTGGCAGCAGTCAGCAGCGGAGGCGATCGAGCTTTAGCCCCCAACGATACCACTTTTGACAAACGCGAAGACTTGCCGATAAAAGACGAGGAAACGCAGTTACCCACAGAGTCAGAACAATCGGTGGCGGCGGAAACTCCCGACTTACTGCCGTCTGCAGCAAATTCAGTCGATGTGACATCTTACACCATTCTCAAGAACAGGCAAGATGCCTGTTCCACAAGGAGTGAGTTTTCTTGTGGGGTGGGCATCCTGCCCGCCCGTAAAAGGCTTATTGACAATGGTGCCACATCTCAGGCCGATCGCACATTCAGCACAAAAACTCAAGAAACCGAGCTTTTTAACTCAGATCAAAAGCTAGAAGAAAATATTGACCGACAAAAAATTGATTTGGGTATCGATCGCGACTTGCAACTGAGTCAACTGCCCAACCCAATTTTGCCGCGAGAACCCGAATTACCAGCTCCTGAGCCGCCGCAACCGCCTGCGCCGTCTCCCCTCCCACCCACCCAGCCAACACCCGCTGAAAGCGAAATTACACCGGGGATTCCGGGTACAATAAAGGTCGCTGGGTTTGAATTTGAGGGCAACACGGCTTTTAGCGATCGCGAACTCGCAGAAGTTACGCAACAGTTTGCGGGGCGCGAAATCACCTTTGCAGAACTGATCGCAGCGGAAGCAGCCGTCACTCAAAAATATGTAGCGGCAGGATACATCAATTCCGGCGCTGTAATTCTCGCCAACCAAACCTTTCCGAGAGACGGAGGTGTGGTGAAAATTCGGATTGTGGAAGGCGGATTAGATGAAATTGTGATTACTGGAAACAGGCGCTTAAATTCAAATTACGTGCGATCGCGCCTTGAGCGCGCTACTAGACGGCCCCTCAATCGCTCTCGGTTGCTGGAAGCCTTGCAACTGCTGCAACTCGACCCCTTAATTGCCAATATTTCCGCCGAATTGCAAGCCGGAAGCCGCCCGGAAAACAGCCGCTTAGAAGTGCGGGTAAAAGAAGCAGACAGCTTTAGCGCTGAAGTGTTTGCAGACAACAACCGATCGCCCAGTGTCGGCAGTTTTCGGCGCGGTGTTCGCATCAATCAAGCAAATTTGCTCGGTTTGGGCGACGGATTAGAGGTATCTTATGCTAACACCGACGGCAGCAATGAATTCAACGGCAGCTACACAGTCCCCGTCAACGCGCGCAACGGCACGATAGGGTTCGCTGCGAGTGCTGCTAGCACCAACATCATCGAGGAACCGTTTGATGCTGCTGAAATTGAGGGGAAATCGCGGACTTACGAGTTAACTTACCGCCAGCCGATTGTCGAAAAGCCCGATCGCACTTTGGCTTTGGGACTGAGTTTTTCGCGGCAAGAAAGCGATACATTCCTGTTGGGGGAACGATTTGCGCTTTCGGCGGGAGCCAACGATCGCGGCGAAACCCGGGTTTCGGCTGTGCGCTTTTTTCAAGAATACGTGCAGCGGAGTTCCAACCAAGTGTTCGCGGCGCGATCGCAATTCTCCGTCGGCACTAATCTGTTCGGCGCTACTGCGAACGATAGCGGGCGTGACAGCCGCTTTTTGGCGTGGCGCGGACAAGCCCAATACGTGCGGCTGCTAGCGCCAGAAACCTTGCTGATTGTGCGTTCCGATATTCAATTAGCCGATCGCCCCCTGCTTTCCCTAGAACAAATTGGGATCGGCGGCGTTCAAAGCGTGCGCGGATACCGCCAAGATTTGCTGTTAACTGATAGCGGTGCGATCGCGTCTGCAGAAGTGCGAATCCCGGTTTGGCGTGTCCCGGAAGTCGAAGGTTTGTTGCAAGTCGCTCCGTTTATCGATTTTGGGGTAGGGTGGAACCAGTCGGAGGAAAAGCCGAATCCTGACTCGGATAAACTGCTGGGTGCGGGTTTGGGGCTGGTTTGGCAGATGGGCGATCGGTTGAATGTGCGTTTAGACTACGGTATTCCTTTGATAAATGCTCGATCGGGCGATCGAACTTTGCAGGAAAAAGGCTTATACTTTCGGATTAATTATTTTCCGTTTTAAATTGTAGGTTGGGTTGAGTGCGATCGAACCCTACGGTTCGCTTCGCCCAACACTTTCATCTTTAGCGCTGACGGTCAAATTTTATTAAGTGGCGGCCTCGATCGCACGATTAAACTGTGCGATGTCGCAACCGGATGTTGTATTAGGACGTTGATGGGCGATCGGCTGTATGAAGGCATGAATATGCGAGGCCGGGCGGGATTGACGAATGCTCAAAAAGCGACCTTGAAAGCGTTAGGGGCTTTGATGTGACACTCCCTGGTCTCTAGCTTGCTTCCTGCAGGGTAGACACGGAGTTTTTGCGTAGGCTTCTGCAGAAATGGTTTCTATTGTTGTTCAGCGGGGATTTGTACCACTCATAAGGTTCCTGGTCAGCGGTTGCCGATATCTTTGCACCTCACCCAAGCGGATTGGGTCAATCCGCTGCACCAGGGTTGTTAGGCGGCTGATTTTTGTCCCGTTTTTTTTTATACCACTTCCAGATAAAAGGAGATATTGGTACAAGAATACTTGCCCATAACCACTCCAAATTACCAGAAACAAAAGTTGATATCTGCTGACCTACAGAAACATCTACTTTAATTGTCTTATCAAATGTTCGTATAACAAGTGGTACTTTTTGATTCGATACATTGATAATTGCTGACAGCGTAAGATACAGATTCTGATTCCCATCTTTCGTAGGGGTGACTTCCCATTTCCACTGCGTTGTTTTACCTCTGTATACAGCCTGTTCCTGTGGAACTAATGCCTCAATCTTAAAACCTTGTCCAGAAAGGTCTGCTTCCATTCGATTTGATATCTGTACTCGTTCCGACTCAATCTGCTCATGAGACTTCAAAGAAGATTGAAGCTCTTGGACAGATTTGGTTGACGATAAAAGCAATTCGATGGTTTTAGGTTCTTCAAACTGCATTTTCTTGGGTGTGTCAAATGCAATATTCCCCCATTCGAGGTTAGTCACTATCTCATCCACAATACCCATAGAGGTCGGAGGTATGGGCGAAGCACTAGGTGAAGGCATAGGCGGCGACATGGAAGGCGTAGGTGAGAATTCTGGAGGAGGCGAATCACTAGGTGAAGGCTCGCTAGGTAAAGGCATAGGCGACATGGTGGGAGCCGAACTCTGGGTGTCTGGAAGAGGAGGCGAGTATGTGATCGCCACATATGCCATAAAAATCACGATCGCAATACCAAGTAAAAAACCAAAGATTGCAAGCTTATTTCTCATAAGTATTTCTAACTAACGCCTTTTTTCATCAAAAAGTAATTTCATGCGGATAAGGTTCTCTATCGCACGATTAAACTATGGGATGTCGCAACCCGAAACTTTATTAGGACGTTGATGGGCGATCGGCTGTATGAAGGCATGAATATTCAAGGTGTAACGGGATTGACGACTATTTCTACTGACACTTTAAACTGTCCAATCTTCGATCAATAACCCTGTTACTTTACCAAAATCTCTCTGATTACGGGTTAACAAAATCAACCCACGGAACATTGCAATTGCCGTGATCCGAGCATCCATCTTTGCCCGTTTAATCCGTTGTGACTGTAATCGATCAAATGTTGTAGCCGCACCTGCCTCGAATAAGACAAGGGGCAAAACTTTGAAGTCACTAACGAGCCGCGCCATCATTGTATAACCTTTCACTACGTCATCCGGGTTCAATACTCCGGACAGTTTTTGGAACGAGACTACAAGCTTTACAGGGCAAGGAGCATAAATAAAGTCGAATTAAATGCAACTCAGGGGTGGAGCTAACATTGATTTAATTATCCACAGTCGCTCAAAGTCCTAGAGAATAAGCCATTGGGCCATATAAAAACTGTCCGGACTATTGCGGGTTACGAGCACGATTAATATAAGCGTGACAGCCAAGCATCTGTTCATGAAACGTTACAGTCGATACGGCAAAATCTGATAGTGGGTACTGAGCCATGCGCGTCGAAAGGTTGCTAAAATCTCTCCCTGCTTGACGTTGAAGAATACTCAGATGATCTGTATCCAGTAAATATTTCATAGCTCATCTTGAGCTTCGAGGAGAGACTCATCCCCTTGGCGAATCGCTCGTCCATAGGCAAGTAGCTCCTCAAAGGCAGGTTCATCTTTGAAAGACCCTATAATTTGTTGCAACCAATTCGTTGGTTGAGAAGGCACAATTTGCTTCTGCAACTGGGCGATCGCTGCTTCCACTACTGCAAGCCGTTCCTCTAAAGTGTTAATTGCCATTTGAGTATTCCCTAATTAATCCTTCCTATCCTAAAGTAATTTCATGCGGATAAGGTCGCAGTCATAAACCGACGCTCACGGTCAGCAGCATAAGCTATGCAGGCTTTTAAATCTTCTCGCGTCAGATCGGGAAAATCATCGATAATTTCTGCTTCGGTCATCTCGGAAGCCAGGTACTCAAGCAGTTCATAAACCGTAATTCGTAAGCCGCGTACACAAGGCTTACCACCGCGTTTATTGGGTTCGATCGTGATATGGTTTCGGTAGTTCATAGTTAGAATTATCGCGATCGTGTTCTCGACCTTTGCAAAATCTTAGCCTATGGCTGTGGCTCTGGCAAGGTTGTCAATCTTGTTTTTAATACGATTTAACCCTTATTCTACGTCCCTAACTGCTGCAACAACTCTTGAATGGATAAAACAGGTATAGGCGAACTCAAGAAACCTTTATTATCGCGGGTCAGAATCGCATCTAACCCTTGAGCAACTGCACCAAAAACTTGAACAGCATCTTCAAAATCAACCAAACCAGAGTTGAAAGCTGATTCCAAAACGGCTCGATCAATAGGACAAATGACCATAGCAGTCAGCGTTTCTAAAACCGCTTGCCGTGCTTGCTCAACGCTGCGAGTATGTTTGCGAGAAATGTAGAAAATATCCGTGAGCGTTGTCGCTGTAACATAACCGATTAGTTGCCCAGCATCGATCGCTTGAAACAACAACTCCGCATCTTGAAAAAATGGCTCTCGCTGCAACAGAAAATCTAGGACAATGTTGGTATCAATTAAAACTCTAACTAAAGATACTTCTCCACCCGTCGCGCTTCCAACATTGCAGCCACGTCCTCATCTGTCGGTGCGGGTTGGTCTGTCTTTAGCAAGCCTCGCATCCGCTGAATCGCACCAGAACGATCGGCCCTGGCAACTGGCTGATCTTGTAAGGACTCAATGATGGCGCCCACTAACGCAAGGCGATCGCTCGGTGGCAGTTTGAAGACCAGCTCCTTGACTTCTTGTAGTAACATAGACGGCTCCTAAGATTGAAGGTGTCTACCATCTAGTATGAATGATCGGACGCATATTCTACACACATATTTAAACAGAAACAGATTTCCTCAGCCGTCGCACTGAAAAAAGCTATCTTTATTATATTGGGGAAAAGTCCACTTTAGGGGTGAAAGAGAGTCGATCGAACACTGGGACGATCGCACTGATATAATCCAAATATATAATTCTGATGGAACCGGAAACGATATTATTTATATAACAGGATTAAAGCTATGTCTCGCCTGTCTTCCGGCCTACTTTTTGTTTTCTTATTGCTATTTCCCTCGAAAACCTTTGCCCAAATCATCCCCGATAATAGCTTGGGTCCGGAAAGTTCCCGCACAGTTCCCGATACTATCAATAACATACCCTCAGATAGAATCACTGGCGGCGCAACTCGTGGCGTTAACCTCTTTCATAGCTTGCGCGAATTTAACATCCGTGAAGGGCGGGGAGCTTATTTTGAAAATCCCAGCGGAATTGCTAACATCTTCACCCGCGTTACGGGCGGCAACCCTTCTCATATTTTAGGAACTCTGGGAGTTTTAGGCAACGGCAACTTATTTTTAATTAATCCGAAAGGAATTATATTCGGCCCGAATGCGCGGTTAGATTTGCGCGGCTCCTTTATCGGTTCAACTGCTGACAGTATTGCGTTTAATAACGGCTTTGAATTCAGCAGCACCAACCCGCAAACATCCCCGCTGTTAACCGTTAATATTCCCGTTGGTTTAAGATTTAGAGACAATCCCGGTGCAATTGTCAATCAATCGACGGCTGTAGGAAAGGTAAACCTGCCAGCCTCTGCTGTGCCCATCCCAATTAGCGATCGAGTTGGTTTAGCAGTAGAACCCGGTCAAACTTTAGCACTGATTGGCGGCGACATCCAACTGCAAGGCGGCAATTTAACCGCCAGCGGCGGACAAATTTTACTCGGTAGCGTCGCCAGTCCCGGATTAGTTAATTTTGCACTGGCTCCTCCTGTTGCTCAGCAGGGGAATTTAGCTTTAAATTATGACAATATTCAAAACTTCGGTAATATTCAAATATCCGATGGAACCCTTATCAACACCAGCGGAATTGGTGGTGGCAGAGTAGAGTTAAAAGGTGGAAATGTCGCCCTCAGCGGGGCGCGAATTTATGCGCTGACACTGGGAAATATTGATGGTAGAGGTATCGATATCAGCGCCCAAAAGTTACGATTGGAAAACGGATCGCAATTTTCTACCCTGACTCTAGGAGATGGTGCAGGAGGCAATATCAACATCCGCGCTGCTGATTCAGTAGAAATGATCGGGCTGGGAGTTGAGGGCTATCAACAGCTTTCAATTAAATATTTGGTATCGGGAACTACAGACCCGTTTGACCCGCTATTTGTGCTGTTTAATGCTAGTGCTGGCGCTGGTTCGGGGGGGAATATTACGATCGACACCGGCCGCCTGCTCTTCAACAATGGGGTAGTAGGTAGCGGTATCACTTTTGGTGGTGGAAATGGCGGAAATTTAATCATTCGCGCCAATACTTTCGAGATGGTGGGTTCTGGAATTAACAACGGAACAGCTAAAGAAAGTAGCGGTGCGGGAGGAAGCATTAGTGTTGATGTCGCGAGATTAATTATGCGCGATGGTTCTATTCTCGGTACGACGAGTTACAGCAGCGGCCCGTCAGGGAATATCAACATTAAAGCTGCTGAATCAGTAGAATTGTCTAACAGCGGCCCGACAACAGTTGTGTCAACCGGAATTACCACCCTGAGTATCGGCTCTAACGGAAGGGCGGGGAATATTAACGTTGATACCAAGCGGTTGACTCTCTCTGGGGGTTCTGCGTTTACAGTAGGAACGGGTGTGTTAATTGGCAGGTTTTTGTTTTCTAGGGATGGGGGGCCTGCTGGAAATTTAACAGTTACGGCTACTGAATCAGTAGAAATTTCAGGTATTTCTCAACTTTTGAGCAGCGGAATTCAGAGTGCTAGTGCGCTGAGTTCTGGAACTTTGAGTTCGAGTCCGGGCGGGGATATTCGCATTGATACGCCAAGCCTAACCGTGCGCGATGGGGGGGTAATTTCTACGAGTTCTTTGGGGGTGGGAGATGTGGGGAATATTACTGTTAATGCCGATCGCATTGAGGTCAGCGGCAGCGGAAATAATGGTCTTTTTATCAGTACAATTGATGCTTCGGTGGGCAAGATATTTGGTACTAATCCCCAGGCGACGGCAAATGCCGGTTCGTTGAATCTGAATGCCGATCGACTAATTGTCAGAGATGGAGCTACAGTCACGGTGCAGGCTACGGGAACCGGACGCGCTGGTAATATTAATGTTGTTGCAAATTCGATCGCTCTTGACAACAAAGCGATGATTGACGGTACGACTGTATCAGGTACAGGAGCAAATATTAACCTGCAAGCGCGAGACATCCAATTGCGCCGCAACAGCCGAATTACCACCGATGCAGGCACTTCTGACGGCGGCAATATCAACATCAACAGCGACATTCTTGTCGCCCTCCCGCAAGACAACAGCGACATCACAGCCAACGCCCGCACAGCAGGCGGCGGCCGCGTGAATATCAATGTTCCCAATGTTTTTGGTTTTACAGCAGCGAGTCGCGAACAAGTCAGAAACAGGTTGGGGCTCAGTGACGCCGAATTTGCAGCGTTGCAAGTAAGTCCTACATCTCTGCTTCCCAGCAGCGACATCGCGGCGATTTCCCAAAGTGGCGGCCCGGCTTTGCAAGGGGCGGTAACATTTAGTTCTGTGGGAGTGAATCCCGTTCAAGGTTTAGTGGAACTGCCGCAAAATGTGGTGAATCCGGCTGCGTTAATTGCTGCAAATCCCTGCATCCAAGGGGCCGAGAACGAGTTTACTGTGACGGGGCGGGGGGGATTGCCACCGAGTCCTCACGAGGTTCTCAGCAGCAATTCTAACCAGTTTAATTGGGTGGAACCAGCCGTAGGTGCAAGTCAGCAAGTAGAAGGCCAAAGAGCATCCATAGAAGTTCGGCCAACAGAAATTATTCCTGCTCAAGGTTGGTTAATAGATGAGCAAGGAAAAGTAACCCTGGTAGCCTATAATTCTGGTGGTGGTGCATCTCTTCGCAGTCCGAAACCGACGGGTGTTTGCGTACCTCAATAGGTACTCTTCAGGTTTTAGCTAATCCGTCGCTATTTTTCTAATATTAAATTAACCAGACTTCAAAGATGCGCCGCCAATCTTCCGCCCTATTTTTTGCATTCTTACTGCTGTGTCCTTTCCCTGCGATCGCTCAAATCATCCCCGATAATAGCTTGGGTGCAGAAAGTTCGCGCACAGTTCCCGACACGATTAATAACTTACCATCGGACAGAATAGAAGGCGGTGCAACTCGCGGCGTTAACCTCTTTCACAGTTTACGCGAATTTAACATCCGTGAAGGGCGGGGAGCCTATTTTGCCAATCCCAGCGGAATTGCCAACATCTTCACCCGCGTTACTGGTGGCAATCCTTCTAATATTTTAGGAACTCTGGGAGTTTTGGGAAACAGTAACTTGTTTTTAATTAACCCAAAAGGGATTATCTTTGGCCCCAATGCTCGGTTAGATCTGCGTGGCTCATTTATCGGTTCAACTGGTAGCGGAATTCTTTTTGATAATGGCTTTGAATTTAGTGCAGCTAATTCTAATGCAGTGCCATTGTTAGCGATTAATATTCCTGTGGGTTTAAGATTTAGAGAAAATCCCGGCACAATTGTTAACTCTTCCCAAACAATGGCCCCCAAATCAGCCTTACCGCCACTACCCATAGAAATTCCTGCTTTTGAAAAACTCGGTTTAGCAGTAGACCCCGGTCAAACTTTAGCATTAATTGGGGGTGACATTCAACTCCAAGGAGGAAATCTAACTGCTTATACCGGACAAATTCTTCTGGGTAGTGTCAAGAGTCCAGGTTTAGTGCAATTTGAACCAACAGCTTTAGGTCTGAATTTAAACTATGGCAATATTCAGAACTTCGGCAATATAGAAATGAACGGTGCATTTATAAATACCAGCGGGTTAGGAGGTGGGAAAGTCGATATTCGAGGTGGAAATATTAATCTTAATGGTTCAGGAATTTATGGACTGACACTCGGAAATATCGATGGTAGAGGCATTAATATCAATTCCCAAAACTTGCGAGTAGAGGGGGGGGCGCAAATTTTCGCCTCCACACTGGGAGAAGGGAGAGGAAGCGATATCAACATCCGCGCTACTGACTCACTAGAAATGATTGGGTTGGGAATTGAGGGCTATCAGCAGCTTACAGAAAATTTTCAGACATCTGGAACAGGCAATCCCTTTATTTCGCAAATTGTTCTGTTTACTAGCGCTATTGGCAGTGGAGCCGCCGGAGATATTAACATTGAAGCCGGACGGCTGTTGATGAGCAATGGGGTAGTGGGCGGCGCCCCCACCTTTGGTGCTGGGAATGGCGGAAATTTGAATATCCGGGCCAACACCGTCGAACTCGTCAGTTCAACGCTCTATAACGGAACAACGAACGAAAGCACTGGTCAAGGCGGAAACATCACTGTTGAAGCCCAACGGTTAATTCTGCGCGAGGGCGGTGCGTTTGCCAGCTTCAGCCTGAGTGATGGAGCATCGGGGAATATCGCGATTAAAGCGAGTGAATCTGTGGAATTATCGGGTAGTCTTCCTGTAGGTCTAGGGCAAACTCGGCTCGGCACGAATACTTTTGATGGGAATGGAAAAGGTGGGGATATTACGATCGACACTAAGCGGCTGAGTGTTTCTAATGGAGCCACAATTAGTTTAACTACGGGTGCGATTTTTGGCGAAGTCGTGTTTTCTACAAGTGGGGGGACGGGAGGAAATTTAACTGTGAGAGCCTCCGAGTCTATAGAAGTCAGCGGCGACTCAAGATTTTTGGCGAATGCGGGCTATGTAGCAAGTTCTTTTGTTACTCAAACTGCAAGTTCTGGTAGAGGTGGAGATATCCGCCTCTCAACACCTAGACTAACTGTGCAGAATGGCGGCGTTATTTCTGCGGCTTCTTTGGGTATAGCCGATGCAGGAGATATTACAATTAATGCCGATCGCTTAGAAGTGCAAGGTATTGGGAGCAACAGTCGGTTGAGGAGTGGAATTGAGGCCTCGGCTGGTAGGGCGTTTAATGCTGTCAATTCCAATGCTAGCGGAAATGCCGGCTCGTTGAATTTGAATGCTAATCAATTGATTCTTCGGGATAGCGCAGTCGTTAACGTTCAGTCTTTAGGAACAGGTAGGGCTGGCAATATTAATGTTGTAGCTAACTCCATTGCCCTGGAAAATAAAAGCATAATTGATGGCACCACAGTCACTGGTTCCGGTGCTAATATTAACCTCAAAGCGCAAGATATTCAGTTACGGCGCGGTAGCCGAATTACCACCGATGCAGGTATTTCTGACGGTGGTAATATCAGAATTAATAGCGGTATTTTGGTAGCTTTACCCCGAGAGAATAGTGATATTACAGCTAATGCTCGCACAGCTAGGGGCGGACAAGTTACGGTCAATGTACCAAATATCTTTGGCTTTACAAGCCTTAACCGCGAACAAGCTAGGAGTAGTTTAGGACTGACTGATGCTGAATTTGCAGCGTTGCAAGTAAGTCCGACTTCTCTAATTCCTACCAGCGATATTGCGGCTATTTCCCAAAGTAGCGGCCCGGCTTTGCAAGGTAGTGTAACATTTAGTGCTTCTGGGGTGAATCCTGCTCAAGGTTTAGTGGAACTGCCGCAAAATGTGGTCAATCCGGCTGCGTTAATTGCTGCAAATCCCTGCATCCGAGGGCAAGCAAGCGAGTTTACCGCTACTGGGAAAGGAGGAGTGCCAGCAAGTCCTAATGATGCCCTCAGCAGCGCTGCATCGCCGTTTCCGTGGGTGGAAGAGGCAGGAAGAGATGCAACGAGCAATGTAGGGGATTTAACGGATGTAGCAGATAGACCGAAGTTGGAAGAAGGGGAAATCCGGGATCGGGAAGTTGTTCCGGCGCAAGGTTGGGTAGTGAATGGGAAAGGAGAAGTTACGCTTGTTGGATATAATCCGGGTAATGCTGCTGACTCTCGCAATCCTCGACCGATTTCTGTTTGTGTGCCTCGTTGAAATTAGTTTTTTTAACCGCAGATGTAGGCGGATTAACGCGGATTAACGCAGATAAAGAATAATATCTATTTGGGTTAGTTAGTATGTGTATCTGCGGCTGTAATTTTATTTTTTAAATATGAAGCTTTCTCGATCGCTCCGGCAAGTAATTCTGTTATTTGTGATTTCCTGTCTGCTATCCGTTGCGATTCCTCCCGGAGTTGCTCAGGTTAATCCACCGCCAGCGGTGCAGCTTGTCCGTCAAGCTCGAACTCTTTACCAAGAGGAACGTTTTTCGGAAGCTGTACCGCTGTTGCAGCAAGCGGCGGCGCAGTTTGAGGCAAAAGGCGAAAATCTCGATCGCGCCGCAGCTTTGAGCAATTTAGCTGCAACCTACGGGCAGTTGGCGCTTTGGGAACAAGCAGAACAAGCTGTGAATTCGAGTTTGTCGGCTGTGCGAACACAGGCAAAAACTCCCGAACAGCAGCGGATTTTGGCTGAAACTCTCAACATTCAAGGACAGTTGCAACTCGAACGGGGGCAGACTCAAGATGCGATCGATATTTGGACGCAAGCTGCTAAAATTTTCGAGCAAATTGATATAAAAAACCAACTTTTTCAAGTTCAAATTAATCAAAGTCGGGCTTGGGAAACTCTCGGACTTTACCCCAGAGCTTGCAAAATTCTGTTAGCTTCTTTCAAGCTGGAAAACCAAACTTGCGAAGTTTCGGCAGCGGGTTTGGAAAGTTTGAAAAATGGGTCGGTTTCTCTCGAACAAGTCCGGGCAATTCATGCTTTAGGGCGGGTGCTGCGGGTTTTGGGACAACTGGAACGATCGCATGATGTGCTGTTGGCTGGACTCGAAGCAGCCCAAAAATTAGGTAGCCGACCAGAGGAGGCTGCAATTTATCTCAATCTGGGCAATACGGTACGGGCTAAAAGCAATAAACCGGGTTTGACACCCGAACAGCGGGGTGATTGGGAACGCTTTGCCCTAGAGTATTATGCTCGATCGGCACAGGCGATGCCGGATCGATCTCTCCTACAAATTCAGGCAAAGTTAAACCAATTGAGTTTGTTGGTCGATAGCCAAGATTGGTCTAAGGCAGAGGTTTTGTGGCGTTCCATCGAACCTCAAGTCGCTCAATTTGGCTCGAATCGCGCCGGACTTTACGCTCAAATCAATCTAGCTCAAAGCTTGATGAAATTAGCTCAGTCGCCTGCGAAAACTTTGAGTTTAAGCGAGATTGACACAATGCTCGATCGCTCTGTCGAACCAGCAAACAGTTTGGGCGACAAACGAATACAAGCTTATATTCTGGCAGCTAAAGGCAAACTATCGGAAATCCAACAGCAGTATCAGAAAGCGGAAAATCTCACAACTGAGGCTTTGAGTTTAGCACCGGCGTTTCAATCTCCCGATATTGCTTACCAATTGTTTTGGCAACTGGGACGGATTCGGAAAGCTCAGGGGAATACAGAAGGGGCGATCGTTCAATATACTCAAGCTGTGAATGTACTGTCTTCTCTGCGGGGCGATTTGGTGACAGTCAATCCCGAAGTGCAATTTTCGTTTCGGGAAAGTGCCGAACCAGTTTATCGGGAATTAGTCGGGCTGCTTTTGCAAGAGGAATCTCCCAGTCAAGCTAAATTGAAACTGGCGCGCCAAACGGTGGAATCTTTGCAGTTGGCGGAATTAGACAACTTTTTTCGGGATGCTTGCGCTGATGCTAAACCACAGTCGATCGAGGAAATCGATCCTACAGCGGCGGTGATTTATCCGATTATTTTGAGCGATCGTTTGGAGGTAATTTTGTCAATTCCCGGCAAACCTCTGCGCCGCTACACTACTAGGAAGTCTCAAGCCGAGTTGGAAACTGCGTTCAGACAAGCCAAAAATGTCATCCGGCCTGCTGCTTTCCCCCGCGACAGGAGGCGACCGGTTGAACAGGTTTATGACTGGTTAATCCGCCCCGCAGAGGCGGATTTGGCGGCTAGCGGGATTAAAACCCTGGTATTTGTGCTCGACGGTTACTTGCGGAATCTGCCGATGGCTGTGCTGCACGACGGTGAAAAGTTTTTGGTAGAAAAATACAGTATTGCTTTGGCGCCGGGACTGCAACTGCTGGCACCGAAACCGCTGAGGGAAGTCAAGTTAAAAGTGCTCACCGCTGCCCTCTCCGAAGCGCGTCAAGGCTTCTCGGCTTTGCCGGGGGTGAAGGAGGAAATTCAACAAATTGCAGCCGAGATGCCGGCGAGTTCGCTGCTGAATGAAGATTTTGTCAGCGGGCGGTTGCACGATCGAATTAAAGCTTTGTCTTACCCGATCGTCCATTTGGCAACTCACGGTCAGTTTAGCTCGAATGCAGCGGATACTTTTATTGTGACTTGGGATCAGAAAGTGAATGTTAGGGAGTTCGATCGACTGCTGCGAGCCCGCACTGGGGAGAAACAACAGCCGATCGAACTTTTGGTTTTGAGTGCTTGCGAAACTGCTTCGGGCGATAACCGCGCGGCTTTGGGTTTGGCCGGGGCCGCCATTCGATCGGGTGCCCGCAGCACCGCCGCCACCCTTTGGCAAGTCAACGACGAATCTACAGCTATCTTTATGACTGAGTTTTACAAGCAACTGGCTTCTTCTAAAACCAGCAAAGCTGAAGCCCTCCGCAACGCTCAATTAACCCTGCTGAAAAACCAACAGTATCAGAATCCCTATTTCTGGGCACCTTTCGTGCTTGTGGGCAATTGGCAGTAATCTTCGATCGGGAATGGGGCATCGGGAATGGGGCATCGGGCATCGGGCATCGGGAATTGGGCATCGGGAATCGGGCATCGGGAATGGGGCATCGGGAATGGGGCATCGGGCATCGGGAATTGGGAATTTGGCATCGGGCATCGGGCATCGGGCATCGGGCTTGCAGTCAACAGTCAACAGACAACTGACAACTGACTGAAATGCAGTTGGTTTTTTGTTAAAGTTTGTAAACTGTTAAGAGTGCTTTCTGCATCTAATATTTTTTCGAGGAGTCCCATGAAGCAACTTTTGATTGCTGAGCGCTTTTGCCTAATTGCCCACGTCTTCTCAATGGCTTTTGGATTGGCAGGGTTGCTGCTGATTTTACCCCGTCCCGAATTGGTGATGAGTTTGCCACCAGCAGGGCAAACGCTATTCCAGTGGGGGATGGCTGGGGGTGGAGTAGTTTATATCATCTTTGGTGCAGCAGCAGTTGCTCTCTATGCCTTGCGGACGTTGGGTTGGGGTGCAACTCTGGCTTTTTTACTGCCTTCTGTATTTTTGTCCTTGAGTAGCGAGTTGTTGGGAACGAGTACGGGTTTTCCCTTCGGCCACTACCACTATTTGAGCGGTTTGGGTTACAAAATTGCAGGGCTGGTTCCGTTTACAATTCCCCTCTCGTGGTTTTATCTGGGACTGGTTTCCTATGTAATTGCTCGCGCTGGATTAGCTGGCGGTAAAGGTGAACTCAACTGGGTGCGCCAAATAGGGGCGATCGCCCTTGGTGCTTTGCTGCTAACAGCTTGGGATTTTGTACTAGATCCGGCGATGAGTCAAACTTCTGTGCCTTTTTGGGAGTTTGAGGAACTTGGGGCATTCTTTGGGATGCCTTACCGCAATTTGGCTGGCTGGATGGGTACGGGCGCGCTATTTATGTCTGTAGCAGCTTTCTTGTGGAGAAAAACACCGATTAAATTAGAGCGATCGGAATTGGGTTTGCCCTTAATTGTTTATTTGGTAAACTTTGCTTTCGGAGCAATTATCACTGTAACTTCGTTGGATTCTCGGTTCTGGTTCCCGACATCGCTAGCGGTGCTTCTGGGCGTAGTTCCGGCGATCGCGTTAAGCTGGATCGCTAAACCCGCAGCAGGTGACGTAACCGAAACAATGCCGTCTTTGGATACATCTGTTATCGCGGCTGAAATTCCACCTCAGCCCGTGGGCGTTTTGCGTAAGTGAGTTGCTAGCGAGCAACGGCGCCTGATTTAGCAAAAATTTACACTAAATTTTGAGCTAGTTTAAAAACCCGGTTTCTACAAAAAACCGGGTTTTTCAGCGGCGATTTTTTCATTCCCAATTCCTGTAATATGTTTGAGGTCAAAATTTTATTAAATTTTTAAATTGATACCACTTACAAAAAAAATTAACTGTAAATAAGCTCCCAATCCATCTCCCAATACGGTTGCTGTTAAGCTCGATCCCCCCTAGCCAAGGGCGGGCACGGGGGCACCGCCCCTACTAAGGGGGGGACAAGAACTTACTCTTGCGTCCCCCAACAACCAGGGGGATGCGAGGGGGATCTCCGAGGAATAAATAGTTTTAACCCAACCGTATTGACCCATATCCAGTAAGTCATTCCCAATTCTTCAATTGTTTAATAGTATGGTTTCCCCGATCGCCCCGAACCTGTTCCCCCAACTGCTGACAACTATCATTCCTGTCGCACTCCTGCTGCTGCAATTGCCCGCCGCAGCCCTTCTGATGTCGCGGTTAATTAAAGGCCCATCGCGCATCCCGCCCCTGGAACCCGATTCGCCGACGCTGGATTTGTTAGGTGTTTGTACTGCGGTAGTACCGACTTTGAACGAAGCCGATCGAATTTCGCCTTGTTTGGAAGGATTAAGCCGCCAAAGTTACGAACTCCGAGAAGCGATCGTGGTTGACAGCTATTCGGTAGACGGAACCGGAGATTTAGTCAAAGCAGCAGCACAAAAAGACCCCCGGTTTCGCCTGATTAACGACGATCCGCTGCCTGCGGGCTGGGTAGGGCGTCCCTGGGCGCTGAATGCGGGTTTTTTGGCAAGTTCCGAGAAGTGCGAGTGGATTTTGGGGATAGATGCGGATACTGTGCCGCATCCGGGTTTGATTGCGAGTTTACTCAAAACGGCGAAAGCTGGAAATTACGATTTGATTTCGCTGTCGCCGCAGTTTATCCTCAAGTATCCGGGGGAGTTGTGGCTGCAACCTGCTTTGTTAATGACTTTGGTTTATCGGTTCGGGCCGACAGGGACTGGCGGGGATGTGCCGGAACGGGTGATGGCGAACGGTCAGTGTTTCTTATGTAAGCGCGAGGTTTTAGTGGCATTGGGGGGCTATGAGGTCGCGAGGGGTTCGTTTTGCGATGATGTGACTCTGGCTCGCTATGCGGCTGCTAAGGGCTTTAAGGTGGGCTTTTTGGACGGGGCAAAAGTGTTGAAGGTGCGGATGTATGAGGGGGCGATCGAGACTTGGAATGAATGGGGTCGATCGCTCGATTTGAAAGATGCTGCTTCTGGCGGTCAAATTTGGGGCGATTTGTGGCTGTTGCTGGCGGTTCAAGGTTTGCCGGTGCCGATTGTGTTGTGCTATTTGCTGTTTGGTTCCCTGCCGCCGGTTGGTGTATTTCCCCACTTTTGGCTGTTGGGATTGAATGTATTTTTGGTTGCTGTGCGATCGGCTTTGTGTTTGGCGATCGCTCCTTCTTACGATACAACTGGGGCATCGGGTAAATGGCTGTTTTGGCTGTCACCTTTAGCCGATCCGTTGGCGTTTTTGCGTATTCTAATTTCTGCTTTAAATCAGCCTACTCAGTGGCGCGGCCGAAAGTATGAATAGTCGTTAAATTTTTGCTAGACCTTTTAAAATTGGTAGAAGTGCGAGCGCCCTTATTTTATCGAATGGGCGATCGTACTTTTCTTGATTTCCTAAATCAACCGGAAATTCGCCGATATAATCGCATTGGCACTCACTCCAATCATCACACCTAACTCCTCTCCTGTCAAGACATTTTTGATGAGAGTTCCCTGAGTATTTTGAGTGATTGCTAACTGGCTAAAACTCAAACCTCCGCTTAATCCAATCAAATCTTGACCGCTTGTAAAATCAGCAATAATATCAAATCCTTGACCCGCTTTTAAGGCAAAGATATCGTTACCGCTACCGCCAATCAAACTATCACTCCCCAATTCTCCGTAAAGAATATCATCACCTTGACAACCAGTGAGAGTATCGTTGTCTTCGCCTCCGTAAATAGTATCATTTCCTTCACACCCTCCCAGGATACCTGCTTGTTCATTACCGCTGATGAAATCATTACCTTCACCGCCACAGATGGTATCCGAACCCTGATTTCCAAACAGGTAGTCATCACCTTGACTACCAAGCACTATGTCATTCCCTTTGCCTCCAAATAAGGTGTCATTATCCTTACCGCCATCGATGAAATCATCATTTCTATTCCCATAAACTATGTCATCATCTTCCCGGCTATTGATAGAGTCATTGCCTTTCCCTCCAAAGATTACATCATTGCCCAAGTTGCCAAGAATAAAGTCATTATTTTGATCTCCAAATAGGATGTCATCACCTGTGCCACCGCTGATAAAATCATTACCTATGTTGCCGTTGAGGATGTCCTCGCTGTCGCCACCATATAAGTTGTCATCCCCCGATTTGGCATCGAATATATTGCCCAAGTTACTACCGAGTAATTCATCGTTTTTGGCAGTGCCTATTGGAATTTCCGATACACCGAGTATGGTGTTTTCAACTGAGTGAGGTTGGTTTAAGTTGGGATAGGCAATATCATCGCAGATGCACTCATCGTTGGGGAGGTTATTAGTTATTGGTGTCGGTGTTTCCGCAGGGCTTGGTGTCGGTGCCGATGCCGGTGTCGGTGTTTCCGCAGGGCTGGTTGGGGGTGTTGGTGCCGGTGTCGGTGTTTCCGCAGGGCTTGGTGTCGGTGCAGGTGTAGGTGCGGGTGCGGGTGCAGGTGCGGGTGTCGGTGTTTCCGCAGGGCTTGGTGTCGGTGTTTCCGCAGGGCTTGGTGTCGGTGTTTCCGCGCCAATATTAACGTTTAAAGTCCCAAAATTGGTTGCAGCATTCAAATTGCCAAAACTATCTTTAACCTGATTTGCTTGCAACTGAATAGTGTAAGTTTCCTTATTCTCCCAACTGCCCCCAGGAGGAGTAAACGAATAAGTCGCTGTCCGAGGCGTACCATTAGTATTAGTATCGACACTGACAAATTTTCCAGGAATCTCACCCCCAGACCAAGTGATCAAAACATCAGCACTATCCAAACTTGAAACATCGACACCATTATCATCGCTGAAAGTGACCCTCAAACTTTGACTCGATCCTCCAGTGGTAGTAATGCCAGCCGTACCATTTAAACTCGCACCTGGCGGAGTTTTGTCAATGTTATAAACTTCTCCTGTTAAATCACCATTACCAGTAATTGCACCGCCTAATGCAACTCCCAAGCTATTTTTGATGCTGTCATCATCTTTCAACTTTAACTCGATCGCGCCACTTCCCGTACCTGTGTTAACTTGCAGTTGGTAAGTCTTAGCATCCACAGCAGTTAAATTGCCAATAGTTGCACCAGTTACAACAGGTGGTACTAAAATAAAGTCAGAAACATCAACTCCTGTAACATCCTCAGAGAATTTAATTTCGTAGTTAACAGTAGCCGCAGAAGTGGGAGATGGATCAAGGCGGTTGATGGATGTAACTGTGGGGAATGTGTTGTTATAAACAACGGTATTGTCTGTACTTGTACTGGCAGTATTGTTATTGCGTGCTATATCAGTAACGCCGTTAGCTTTGATACTAGCAATTACATTACCGCTACCTGTCATCCCGTCAACAGCGACGGTGTAAATAGGGCCTCCCCCTGTGATGGTTGGCCTTAATGTTCCCGTTGCTGTACTTGCAGTTAGGTCGATATCGCGGAAATCAAAACCTGTGACTGGTTCGCTAAAAGTGACGGTAAAGTTGATGGGTTCAGAAGCTGTCGGATCGGTTTGTGCTGTTGCTTGGTTGATAGTAACAGTGGGTGCAACACCATCAATAACTATGGCTTTACTACCGCCGAGGGAGTTAGCTGAGGCTAAAGCGGGGAGAGTTAATAGGGCATCTACATCCAAATTATCTTTAATGGTGCCACCGTTGAGGGTGAGGGCGTTGGTGGCGAGGTATTGCAAGTCATCGGAGGTGTCTCCGGCTTGTACTAGATAGTTGAAGGTGAGGGTTGTACTGCCGCTACCACTAACATAAGTGG
Source organism: Microcoleus sp. MON1_C5 (assembly GCF_036701875.1). NCBI lineage: Bacteria > Bacillati > Cyanobacteriota > Cyanophyceae > Oscillatoriales > Microcoleaceae > Microcoleus > Microcoleus sp. MON1_C5. The sequence continues at coordinate 96,965 of NZ_JAUBRN010000002.1, forward strand.
CAAACCGATCTGTTATACCGGTTTCTAGTTGCAGTTGGGGAGTAGCGGTGACGGTGACAGCTTCATCGAAGGTGACGGTGATAGGAATTGTCGTACCTACGCCGTAGGTGCCGTTGGCGGTAGTAGCGCTGACAGCAGTAACTTTGGCGGTGTTGTTGAGCAGGATGGAGACGTTGTTGCTACCAAGGTTCGCCACAGCTAAATCAGGTTTCCCATCGCTGTTGATGTCGCTGATGCTTACGGATCTGGAGTCAGTGTCAGTAGGGAAGGTGACTGGGGTGGCGAAAGTGGGGGTGGTGGCTCCGGTGGCGGTGGTGTTGAGCAGGATGGAGGATCTGGTGCCCTGGTTCCCTACTGCTAAGTCAGGTAAACCGTCACCGTTGATGTCGGTGATGCTTACGGATCTGGGGCCACCGCCACTACTGAAGTCAACTTTGGTGGTAAAAGTGGGGGTGGTGGCTCCGGTGGAGGTAGTGTTGAGCAGGATGGAGACGTTGTTGCTGCCCCAGTTCCCCACAGCTAAGTCTGGTTTGCCATCGCCGTTGATGTCACCGATGCTGACGGATCTCGGCTGAGAGCCAGTAGGGAAGTCAACTTTGGTAGCGAAGGTGGGGGTGGTGGCTCCGGTGGCGGTGGTGTTGAGCAAGATGGAGACGCTAGCGCTGCTCTCGTTTGCCACAGCTAAGTCTGGTTTGTTGTCGCCGTTGAGGTCGCCGATGGTGACGAATTCGGGTTTAGTGCCAGTAGGGAAGTCAACTTTGGTGGCGAAAGTAGGTGTGCTGGCTCCGGTGGCGATGGTGTTGAGCAGGATGGAGACATTGTTGCTGTTATAGTTCCCCACAGCTAAGTCTGGTTTCTCGTCGCCGTTGATGTCGCCGATGCTGAGGGGCCAGGGCTTAGTGCCAGTAGGAAAGTCAACTTTGGTGGCGAAAGTGGCGGTGGTGGCTCCGGTGGCGGTGGTGTTGAGCAGGATTGAGGCAGTGTTGCTGTCTCTGTTTGCCACAGCTAAATCCGGTTTGTCGTCGCCGTTGAAATCCCCGAGGCTGACGGATGTGGGAGTAGTGGCAGTAGGGAAGTCAACTTTGGTGGCGAAAGTGGGTGTGCTGGCTCCGGTGGCGGAGGTGTTGAGCAGGATCGAGGCAGTGTCGCTGTCTCTGTTTGCCACAGCTAAATCTGGTTTGCCGTCGCCGTTGATGTCGCCGATGCTTAGGGAGATGGGGCTAATGCCAGTTGCGAAGGTGACATGGGTGGGAAAGCCTAGTACGCCGGTATAGGTTTTGAGGGTGGCTTTTGTCAGAGCAAGTTTGGGCGCTTGCGGGGATGGAGGGATGAGTTGAGAGATATCCCAGTTGCCGGCCTTTTTGCTGTTACCCGTGGTAGTGGGGTTAGCGGCGATGTTTGCGCCTGTGAGTTGGTAAAGTTGATTCAGGAATTGGTGGCCTCTCTCCCCGGCTGCTACGTTACATCCATATAAGATGATGCTGGCATTGGCAGTGAGGCTGTTTCGCCACCGTTGCAACTGTTGGGCGTAGTTGTGTATGTTGCTGCTGTTAAGTTCTGTTGCGCCAAAGTATAGGCTGCCAGGGCTACCATGTGAGATGATGTGTAGCGCTTCGATGCTTGTATGCTGAGCTAAAAGTGTGGTGATTTGCTCTAGGGCATCCGGCTGGCTTTTGAGGATATAGGTTGCAGTACCCCTTTTGATCCCAGAGGCTATGTGGTTGCTGTCGGGTACTGTGGGGTCAAGGATGACTATTGCCGTTAGCTTGTTGTTAATACAGCCAGCGAAAGGAAAGTTTTTGTAGAGGCGGTTAATTGGAGGTAAAGTTTTCATCTGCTTGTGCTTCTAGTAGAATGCCTTGTTGCTAAGCAGCAAAAGTTCAGTCGCTTGATGTGAGTTAAGAGGCGGTGTTTCTACCTTGTGGTAGATGGCACGCTAGGCTTTTAACTACTAGAATTTACCATCCGTTTCCTTCGAGTGTTAGTGGTTCAGTTGTTTCATTTACAAATCTTTGTATCTTTCTGGGCGATTTTACACAAATTATAAAAAGACTCAGATGATGGGGCGGTTGAAACCGCAACTACAGAAACTTTCGTCCACTCCTAGCGGACTAAAAAATTTTCTAGATTCTATGAATAACGATCGCACAAATTTCAACACAACCTACGAACACGAGATTTTTGGCGATCGCGAGTTCCCAATTTGGCTAACTCAACAACAAATCAGCCTCGCTTGCACTACCTATCAAACCAGCAGGTTAATGTTAATTGGTGCTGTGCCAGAAACCAACAGAATCTCGGCTTTTTGGCGAATATTCGATCGCGCAATGGGCCTTTTCTGCACGCCGGAACGCCTTTATTTAAGTTCAAAATATCAACTCTGGCAATTAGATAATGTCTTAGAAGCCGGGAAATTATACCAAGGATACGATAAATTATATATACCAAGAATCGGTTATACTACAGGAGATATCGACATTCACGATATCGCTGTGGATAAAAATAATCAAATCATTTTTATTAGCACTTTGTTTAATTGTATCGCTACAGTGAGCGATCGCCACAGTTGCAAACCTCTCTGGAAACCAGGTTTTATCTCACAATATATAAATGAAGACCGCTGTCACCTCAACGGTTTGGCGATGGTGGCTGGGGAGGCGAAATATGTCACAGCATCGAGTCAGTCGGATGTGGTGGATGGCTGGCGCGATCGCCGAAAAAATGGCGGTATAGTTATTGATATCGAATCTAATGATATTATCGTCACAGGATTGTCAATGCCGCACTCACCGCGCTGGTATCAAGACAAATTGTGGTTGCTGAATTCAGGGAGAGGCGAATTAGGATATGTGGATTTAGAGACAGGGAAATTTGAGGCAATTACGTTTTGTCCGGGCTATGTGCGAGGACTGGCATTTTGGCAAAATTGGGCAATTGTTGGACTCTCGAAACCTCGGGGTGGTGACAATACTTTTAGCGGTTTAGAATTGGATGAGTTATTGGTAGCAAAGGATGCTGAGCCTCGCTGTGGTATGATGGCGATTGATTTGACTACTGGGGCGATCGTTTACTGGTTGCGGTTTGAAGGAATTGTCACGGAACTCTATGATGTGCAAGTGATTCCGACAGTCCAAAAGCCTATGGCTGTAGGTTTTCAGACTGAAGAAATTGCTCAGTTAATTACTTTGGAACTTTAACCGCAGATGGTGGCGGATGTACGCGGATTAACGCAGATAAATGTTTACAGGATTTACCCACGGGGTGTGAGAGAGAGTATTTAAGCGGGATTTGGTATTACTCAAAAATCGCGCCATTTAACGAAGTTTTTCTTAAGTCTACTCTAGCTAAATTTACACCTCTTAAATCAGTACCTGTTAAACAAGTATTGCTTAAATCTGCATAACTCAAATCGGCACCTCTGAGATTAGCATCAGATAAATTTGCTCCTGATAAATTCGTCCTCACAAGTTGCGATCCACTCAAATTGCTGCCACTCAAATTTGCCGATTGCATTTGTGCTACCATTAAGTTTGCTTTGCTTAAATTAGTGCCGCTGAGGTTAGCCAAATTCAATTTAGCATAACTCAAATCAATGTTTTCCAAGCAAAGTTCGCTCAATTGCGCGCATCGCAAGTTAGCATTAATAAAAAACCTGTCTCCAATCGCATAACGGCGCAAAAATTCGTCAACTGCAAGCCGAATTAAAACCGGTTCGCAAGTATTTTGGTAGCACCACGATGTCTCCAATAAACTAGCGGCTGCTTCAATTGCTACCTTGTCGCATTTAGAGAGCACCAAACTATTGCACCCATCCCACTCACCGTTGAGCATGAATGCCATCTCAGAAGCTGCTGCACTTGAGTCGCATAGCAAAACGGTTTCTGGTTTGGGTTGCAGCCAGTTCATTAAACCGATCGAGCTCAGGTTTTTCATTGTTGATTCAGGGTTTGTGCGTCTTCCTTAATTATAGTAGACCTCTCCCCGCGCTGAAGCGACGCGGATTCTAAACTGTTGCTACTGCGGTACTTTTTATCTAGTTCTTTAAAAGATAGGACTTATATAGTTTACGGTAGTTTCGGAATGATTAAACCACAGAGACCACAGAGGGAGCTGAGGAAGAAAAAGAGAGATAAATAATTCCGATACCGACGGATTTGATATTACGCACACGGGGCAAAGAACCAGGTTTTTGCGTCAAAATCTCCGGGAGAAATCCACATTTTTTGGGAAAAATCGGTTTTTTTTCGTAAGTCTAAAAGATGTACAAGACTCGGCTTCCTACGATCGAACTCAGGCATCGAATAAATGGGTGTTTTGGCTGTCCCCGTTAGCCTATCCGCTGGCGTTTTTGCCAATATAAGAGAACAAATAACGCACTTACAGCAGCGCAAGATCCTTGAAGCAACGGCGCGTTAACTCTATTCTGGCCGCTCCGTCATTTTGGTTGCGGATGTCAATGTTTGTAGCAAAAAAGTAAACATTTTTATCCTTTTCTAAATAACCTACATACCAGCCAATTTGAGGCTTTGTTTGTTCTCCAAAATTTGCCCAGCCTGTTTTGGCTCTAATTGTGTAATCTGGAGTTTGTTCAACAATTATGATGTCTTTCACCAGAGACAGCGATCGCTCAGAAAAGGGTAAGTCATTTTTGTATAGACGGCGGAGAAATTGAATTTGCTCGTTGGGTGTGATTCGCAGTTCTCCCTCTAACCAGAATTTGTCAATATCGTCTTTGTTACCGATTTTTTGGTTGCCATAACCGACTTTAGCTACCCATTTTTGCATTTGCTCGTGTCCGACTCGGCGGGCGAGAACTTGGTAAAACCAAACGGCGGAAAGTTTCATGGCTTCTCTCATATTCAAGTCTCGATTCCATGCGGGAATTTGCCTTTGAGTTCCATCCCAAGTTAGAATGGCAATCTCATCTGAAATTACCCCTGTTTCTAAGGAAATCAGAGAGTTGAGAATCTTAAATGTAGATGCGGGTAAAAAAGCTGTGGCGTTACGCTGCGGGTTGTGTTGATAAATCCGATCGCTATTCAAATCGTAAATTGCGATCGAGCCTTCAACTCCTAGTTCTTGAAAGTGCCGTCCAAAATTCATTGTCTCAGCAACATCTCCTCCCCGTCGTGGAGATTCTTGCACGGGAGGTGGCACGGTTAAGGCTGATTGCGGTGGCCCAACTAAAACAAAAGTAATGCAGCCTAATACAATTAAAATAACAGCGATCGCACGACGAGATATTCGGTTCATAAACTTCGATAATTTAGCCAAATCACAGGCATTAATGTCACAGGGGCGATCGACTTGTAAGGTGCGTCTGACTTACGCTGTGTAAGCAACAATTAAGGTTTGCCCCTGACGCATCCTACTATCTAGAGGTTGCAGTTGCATAATTTCTCACCTACAAAACTGCCATAATAGTTAAGGCGACCAAACAGCTTAACTGAATTACTAAGCTGAAGAACCGAAACTTCGGATCGAGGCCAGCAATGTGAATCACTGAATGTACAAGCCGAAATAGGATGTACACAACAATCAGCAAATCTACTGCTGTTCCTGAAACACCCCTAACTGTTAGAAGAAAAACAACTCCCAAATACAAAGGCAGGTTTTCTATCAAGTTGGATTGTACTCGAAATAGTCGCCAAAGCAAGCTGTCGTCGTTCTGTGTGCTGAAATCTTTTACAGATCCGCCCGCAGATAGATGCCGAATCCTGACTGTCAGCAGCATAACAACAACTGCGATCGTCCACAAAATGAAAATTGCTAAACCCCAGAGAGGGAAAGTCATATTTGTCGGTTCAATTTGCATCATATTTCTACCTTGCGAAACTGCTGCTAAGACTTTAGAAAAGTTAGATCGAATTCTGTAACATCGTCGGGCGTCAAATCCAGCCAACAGTCAACAATCACCGACGGTGCAACCGGAATCGATAGAATTCATCTGCGTTAATCTGTGTTAATCGGCCCTCATCTGGGGTTAAAAAAAGAGAAGGTATTAACCGCAGATGACAAGGGATTGACGCTGATTCACGCAGATGAACAGAAGAGAGATATGAATAATTCCGATGCGAACAGATTTGATATTACCAGTCAGGAATTTTGCTCTGGCGTTCTCATTTTTAGCTAAAACAGCTTGAGGATGCTTCGATTCTGGCTGTTTTCGGAACTCACCAAGCTCACAGCAGCATCTAACCGACAAGCTGACGCTAACTAGAGTGCGATCGCATCTCCTGAGTATCAATTCCCGCCGCTAGCAACCGAGCGTTTACAGAGGGTTTTCGGCAAGACGGTCGCACCATTGTATCGAGCAAGTGTTCGATCGCACCCGGTAGATTCTGGCAAAAACCAGTGTGTACCCGCGATGTCTGAACGATCGTACTGCGGGGTGCTACGAGCCAGTGAAAGCGCTCTCTGTGGGGAAGTTGACCGATCGCGCCAGATTCCTTGCCGCCTGCACAAATGATGGGAATGACTGCTAGGTGATTGCGAATCATTTCCAAATCCAACGTTGAGTCGATCGCCATCAAGCGCTGTTCATCAATTTCGATACGGGCTTCGAGGAATTTTTTCGTACCGCAGGAAACGATCGCCCCCACGTTGATAAACTCCTCGCGCTCGACTTTGGGAACGACGCGGATAATGGCGTAATCATACAGAAATCGATCGGGCACTAATCGCCTCCTCCAAAAAAATATGTGGTGATTCTAGCCGATTTAGCAGGTACTCGATATAAGCATCCCGATGTTGGTTGCTATCGCTGAAAGGAGAATCTCCCACCAGCCAAGTATCAGGAATTAGTTTAACGATGTTGCGAATGATTTCCGGCGTTAGCCTTTGAGTCATCTTTGAATTTGCCGCTTCCAGCGTACTGGCAAAACGCAGCAGAACGTGGTCTTTGATTGGGGGGAAACGATCGCGGCTGCGCGAGAGATAATCTTTCCAGGTGTGGTGGAAGTAGAGGGCTGCACCGTGATCGATCAGCCAAAGCCGGCGGTGCCATACCAGCATATTTGCATTGCGCGACGTGCGATCGATGTTGGTCACAAAAGCATCGAACCAGACGATTTCTGAGGCCAGATCCGCATCGGACTTCCCCGCTATCGGGTCAAAAGTGATCGAGCCGGGGAGATAGTCGAGGGCGAGGTTGAGGCCAGCACTTGCTCGGATCAAATCTTGAATTTCCGGGTCAGGCTCAGTCCGAGCCAGTTCGGGATCGAGTTCCACAAAGACGAGTTCGGGGATTGGGAGCCCGGAGGCGCGAGCAATCTCTCCCGCCACTAGCTCGGCGATCAGAGATTTGGCTCCCTGGCCCGCACCGCGAAATTTGAGCACGTACATACCATCATCATCTGCTTCGACGATCGCGGGTAGCGACCCGCCCTCGCGTAAGGGAGTGACATATCTGGTAGCAGTGACTGTTCGCAAGCTGATACTCATGCTATTTTAGATTTTCTATTTGAGATTTTAGATGCAAAATCACTGATTTTATGAGGGTTTGGAGTACGGGCTTACAGACAGTTGGATTCTTTCTTTTAACTGGGACTGATGTTAAGTAGTCTGTTTACTAAACTGATGACTAAAAGGACACAACAATGTTGTGTCCCTACGGAATTTTGCCAAATCTTGCTTTGAGACAGTCATTAGTCATCAGTTATTAATCAACTAATAACTCATGACTAACCACTAATCAGTTGTACTAACGTGGTCAATTCTCTCTAATTGCCAGAGAATTTGGTTGCCTTCGCGTCGCACCCGCGAAACTACCCAATTCCGCCAAACCCAGTTGTCTCCACGACTGGTGACAGCGCTGGCATTTACATCCATCAAATCAGCCAGTTCAGAACTGGTAATCAAGTAGCCTTTCGTCGCAACCTCGTCGGCGATGTGCAACGTTTCGATCAGATTGCGGAGGTCTTGAACCCTCACCTCGCGGGGCAAGTTCTCCAGGGTATCGGCAGTTGAGTCCATCATGGTAGAGTTGGAGATCGGAAGGTCAGAAGTTATGACATAGGATTCTATCGTTTTGTTACCAGTTGTGTCCGTTCCTTCCGAAACAATTGTGTTTTCCGAACCTAGAGGCGGTGTGGCCGCGCTGACAAAAGTGCCCGCCTGAGTCTCACCTGCAGTTGGTTTCTGCTGTTGCAGTTCGGGAGTGAGATTGTGGGAGAAGCTGCGGGCGATTTCATCGCATCTGTCGTTGTAGAAGTCGCCGGAGTGGCCGCGGACGTGTTCCCACTTGATTTGCCGGGAATTGAGCTTGTCTAGCCGGTGCCAGAGGTCTTGGTTGACAACATCTTTACCGGTTGAGGTTTTCCAGCCTTTATTTTTCCAGCCTTGAATCCATTTAGTGATGCCGTTCTTAACGTATTCGCTGTCGGTGTAAACAGTGACGGGTTCGGTTTGACCGGAATTGGCAAAAAATTCCAGCGCAGCGACTGCCGCCTGCATTTCCATGCGGTTGTTAGTAGTTTGGGGGTCTCCACCCCCGAGTTCGTGACAGTTGCCGTCGGCGAAGCAAACTACTGCACCCCAGCCACCTGGGCCTGGGTTGCCGGAACAAGCGCCGTCTGTGTAGAGGCTTTTGATTTTGGGAGTTGTCATGAGCGAATTAATTTGTTATTTAGAGGTAACTTGTTTGCAAGTGCGATAATTAAGGCAATTGAGATAGTTTTACTTGCTGCTATGAAAAATGCCAGCTTAAAGATTAAAAAGGTCGGGCTATTTATTTGTCCCTTTTCTTTGTTAATTTTTAATACTTTCGCGCAAGCACAGCCCATAGTGCCTGCTGCTGACGGTACGGGTACTGTTGTCACCCCCAGCGGCAACCGCTATGATATCAACGGCGGCAGTTTGTCGGGAGACGGCGCGAATCTTTTTCACAGTTTTGGGCAGTTTGGCTTGAATGAAGGTCAAATTGCTAATTTTCTGACTAATTCGGCTATTCAGAATATATTAGCTCGAATTGCGGGCGGGGACGCTTCGCTAATTAACGGTTTAATTACTGTCACGGGCGGCAATTCTAATCTGTTTCTAATTAATCCTGCGGGGATTGTGTTTGGCCCGAACGCGAGTTTGAATGTGCCGGCGGCTTTTACTGCAACTACTGCGAATGGTGTCGGTTTTGGTTCAAATTGGTTTAATGCTGCGGGTACAAATAATTTTAGCGCCTTGGTGGGTACGCCAAATGCTTTTTATTTTAGTGCGGGTGTACCGGGAAGTATTGTTAATGCTGGCAATTTAGCGGTGACTCCGGGGCAAAATTTGGCTTTGGTTGGCGGTACGGTTGTTAGTACCGGGCAGTTGTCGGCCCCGGGCGGACAAATTACTGTTGCTGCTGTTGGGGGCGGAAATGTTCTCCGCATTAGTCAACCGGGGCATTTGTTGAGTTTGGAAATAGCAACGGGCGGAAATGTTGGTAATTCTCCACAAACTTTGAATCCTGTTTCTTTGCCGCAGTTGCTGACAGGTACGGGTCAAAATCAGGCGGCGGGTGTTGCGGTTGCGGATGACGGTTCTGTGCGGCTTGTGGGTTCTGGTTTGCAGGTGAATTCTGGGGATGTGGCGATTGCTGCTAATGTGTCTGGGCTGCCGCAGTTGAATGCGGGAAGTGCGAATTTATGGGCTGCGGAAAATCTCACGTTAGCAGGCGCTAGGCTGCAAACTACGGGGGATTTGAGTTTGCTGGGTGGGGATGCGGTGCGGGTCAGGGACAGCGCCCCGAATCCTTTTTTGGCGCAGGCTGGGGGGCATTTATACATTCAGGGATCTCGCACTATTGATATTCTCACTCAAAATGCGATCGGCGGCTTATCTCTTCCCCCGCAATTCCAAAGCGGCGGCAATTTGAGTTTGGTTAGCAACGGCGTTATTTCGGGGGATTCCCACTTTGTTTCTGGTGGCAATTTTTCGATTCGCAATTTGTCGGGAATGCCGGGAAACTTTGTCAGTTTATTTGACCCGATTATCAGTTCGGAAGGAGATGTTTTCTTTGGAGATTATACTGGTGTTTCGCTGAAAGTCGAGGCGAAGGGGAGCATTGTTGCCGAGGATATTACAATTACTGGCCCCGATAGTGCATTGGGTAGGGAAAATGGGAATCCCGACGATCCAGATGTTGCTATTTTAACCAGCAGTCCGGCCTTGATTCTGCGGGCGGGAGTGCAAAATCTGGCAAATTCTCCTAATGTTCCTAATTCTCCTACGGATACTCCGGGTGATAATGAACAACCTATTCCTTTAGGTGACGATGCAATATTTACTCCGGCGTCTATTTTGTCGAATAATTTGATTTATGTTGAAAATATTTCGGCTGGCGGGCCGGTGATTTTGTCAGCGCCGGGAAGTATCGCAACTAGAGATATTAATGGCGGTCAAATTAATCTGGAAAGCAGGGAAGCAGGAGTGATTGTTGGGGGCAGATTAACGTCTAGTTCGACAATTAATATTCGAGCTAATGACAATATTATCTTGACAAGTGACATTTCTCGTGCTGATATCAACGGCAGTATTAGTCTGAATACGGTTCGGGGTAATATCGTCACAGGAGCGATCGATACTGGGACTTCGGGGGCGATCGAACTCAGAGCTTTTGGCAATGTGAATTTTGGGACTTTGCAGGGTTCTCAAGTTGATATTACCAGTAACTCCGGGGCATTGGGAGTTTTGACTGATGCCAATATCATTGTGCCTAATACAACACCAGTCAATATTACAGCAACTGAGAATATTAATTTGACAGCTTTTAGGGACTTAACAGTAGGTAATCTCACCGCTGCGACTGTCAATGCTAGCAGCAGCAATGGGAGTGTTAATACGGGTGCGATCGCTACTTCTGGAGATGTCAGAATTCTAGCGGGACAGGAAATCAACATAGGGGCAATAACTGTTAATACTGTCGTCACAAATCCAGTTAATTCCCTCATTTCTACAGTAAATTTGGATGCACAAACTAATATGAATCTTGCATCGATTAACGCTGGCACTGGCACTATTAATTTGAAAGCGTCCAGCGATTTAAATGCAGGGAGTTTGCAAGGTGGAGACGTTGAAATCAATAGCGCTCAGGGAAATATTGCGATCGGTAATACTACATCTCTAGGGAATATTAATATAATAGGTTCGGAAAATGTAAATTCCGGGGATGTGCGGGGAGTTGGAGTTAATATAAATAGCAATACCGGAAGTATTAATATTGACACCGCGACAGCAACAGAAAACACTGTCAATTTAACAGCGCTGCTAAATGTAAATTCCCGGGATTTGCGGGGAGTTGGAGTTAATGCAAACAGCAATGCGGGAAGTATTAATATTGGCAATATCGACGCCACAACAGGAAATGTCAATTTGACAAGTTCTGGCAATGTAAATTCCGGGGATTTGCGGGGTGTTGGAGTTAATGTAACTAGCAATACGGGAAGTATTAATATTGGGAATACGGACGCTACAACAGGAAATGTGAATTTAACCGCGCCGCTTGATGTAAATTCACGAGACTTGCAGGGAGTTGCAGTTGATGTCACTAGCAGCAGGGGAACAGTCAGCACTGGTAATATAAGTGCGGCCGAAAGTGTCGGAATTTTAGCGGGGAACCAAATCGCAATTGGGCGAATAAATGTTAATCCTGTTGTTAGTGCCGATCGCACTTCTACAGTAAATCTTAACGCTCAAAATGATATCAGTGTTGCATCGATCAATGCTCCGGGCGGTAATGTTGAGATCACAACTCCGGGTTTAGTTCGAGTGACGGGTACTTTTGACCAAAACGGCACTCCTCTTAGCGTCTCGACTCTTGGTGGCATTCAACCGGGTACAGTTACGATCCGCCACGGCGGCGGCGATGTCAATCCGCCGACGCCTTTTGCGGTGGGAGATGCGACGACTAACGGTACTGCTGGGGCGATCGCCAGCAATGCTTTGGGTACGATTACTCAGGGCCAATCGTTCATCAATTCTTACACTCAAGGCAATAGTGCGATCGTCACTACCAATCAACCAACTAATCCCGACATTCCAACTAATCCCGACATTCCAACTGATCCCGACATTCCAACTAATCCCGACATTCCAACTAACCCCGACATTCCAACTAATCCCGACATTCCAACTAATCCCGACATTCCAACTAATCCCGACATTCCAACTAATCCCAATAGCCCTAATAATCCCAATAATCCCAATAGCCCTAATAATCCCAATAATCCCAATAACCCCAATTCGCCCCCCATATCACCAAGGGATAGATTGCCATTTGATAGAGGGCGCTCGCTTTTCCCCGAACCCAACCAACCCTTTAGTCGGGAACAGCTGCAGAACCAAAACAGAATATCGCGAGATATAGGAAAACCCGGAGACAGGATGCCGCCAGAAAGAATGCAATCTCCCAGAGGGCTGAGAAATTTCATCAATTCAAATATCAGAGATTCAGTTATTCAGTCAGCATTTCGCGGCGACATCGGCAGGAATTTGGAAATCGGCAATATATCGGCCGCTTTGTCTCTGCTGGACAAATCTTTCACCCAAGAATTCCGGGAATATTTGGGCATCAACATCAGCGACGAGTTGGTATCCCCAGAGGAAACCCAAAAAAAGTTAGCATCCCTGGGCGCAGAAACGGGCACGAAACCCAGCTTAATTTATCTGTTCTCGCAGCCGGAAGAATTAAATTTAATGCTGATCACTTCTTGCGGTGAAGTGGTTCACAAAAGTGTACCGGCTGCGAACCGGCAAGAACTGCTGAAAGTTGTAACTCAGTTCAGGGATGAGATTACCAAACCGGGAGTGCGGGCTACTACGAGTTATCTACCATCTTCCCAACAGCTTTATAAGTGGATGATTGCGCCTTTAGAGGACAGTTTGAAAAAGTGCGAAACCGATACTATTTCCTTTGTTGTCGATCGAGGTTTGAGAGGTATGCCCTTTGCTGCTTTGCACGACGGACAGCAATTTTTGGTGGAAAAGTACAATCTCAGCCTGATGCCCAGCATTAATTTAACAGATACTCGCTACGTCGATCTCAGAAATTCTCAAGTTTTAGCAATGGGTGCCTCGGAATTTTCAGAGTTGAATCCTTTGCCTGCAGTTCCTGCTGAAATAGCGGCTATTTCCCGAGAGTGGCCGGGAGTTAGTTTTCTGAATGAGGATTTCACTTTGGATAATTTGAAGCGACAGCATCAAACCCGACCTTTTGGGGTTATTCACTTAGCTACTCACGGCGAATTTCGACCTGGAGCACCGAATAATTCTTTTATTCAGTTTTGGAATAGTCGGCTGCGACTGGATCAATTGCGGGATTTGAGATTGAATGATCCGCAGGTGAATATGTTAGTTTTAAGTGCTTGTCGGACTGCGGTGGGAGATGCACAGGCGGAGTTGGGTTTCGGGGGTTTGGCGCTGCAAGCGGGGGTGCAAACGGCTTTGGGGAGTTTGTGGTACGTGAGTGATGAAGGTACTTTGGGATTGATGAGTGAGTTTTACCAGCAGTTGAAGACGGCGCGAATTAAGGGGGCGGCCCTGCGACAAGCGCAAATTGCGATGTTGCGGGGAGATGTGCGTTTGGAGGGTGGCCGATTGCGGGGTTTGAGTCGGGGTGAGGGGGTGGAGTTGCCGAGTTCGCTGCAAGGGTTTGCGGATTTAAAGTTGTCGCATCCTTATTATTGGTCGGCTTTTGTGATGATTGGGAGTCCTTGGTGATTGGTGATTAGTGATGAGTAATTTGTTATTGGTTGGATATCACTGATTTTTCGGGAAAACTCGATCGCCCGCAAGCCAGCAAGTTCTCAGTGCGATCGGCCTTTTCACGATTTTTTATGCCGAGTCCGCCATCACACGATCGCTTGATATCGTTTCCGGTTGCACCGGAATTATTACAGCGGTTCCCGCTGTATCTCCAAAAAAAACCTGAAACCCAAGTTAAGCCTAAGCTAAAATCTAATTTATTGAGAAGTCTAATGAATAAATTATTCAGTCCTCTTTTAGAGGACTTGCGCTATTAGCCAGGGGTTTAAACCCCTGGCGGTATTTGGGGTTAAGTGATATTTCGGTTTAAGTTGACACCAATCAATGGGCATTGACATTTCCCTAGAAAGGCTTACTGTCGCACTTGCACCAAAGAAACCCGGTTTTTACCAAATCTGCTGACTGAAACGAAGTATTATCGTAAAAACCCGGTTTCTTGACTCCCATGCGTAAGTCCTAGTCAACTAAAGCTTGCCGCTGAGCCTCCAACAATTCTTGAATCCCGATTTCTGCCACATCCAAAATTTGATTTAACTGACTCCGGCTGAAACTTCCTTCTTCCGCAGTTCCCTGAATTTCGATGATGTTCAAATCTCCATTCATTACCACATTACAATCAATTTCAGCCGCCACATCTTCAAGATAATTCAAATCTAAAAACGCTTCTCCTTCCAAAAGTCCCACAGACACCGCCGCTACTTGACGAATCATGGGCGATCGCTCTAACTCACCTTTTTGTACCAACTTATTCAAAGCGTCAGCCACAGCCACAAACCCGCCAGTAATTGAAGTTGTGCGAGTCCCCGCGTCCGCTTGCAAAACATCCGCATCCACAAGTATGGTGCGTTCCCCCAATAGTTGCATATCCAAGCACGATCGCAAACTGCGCCCAATCAACCGCTGAATCTCTTGAGTGCGTCCCGATAATTTCATAAATTCCCGCTCTTGTCGCTGCGGCGTAGAACCAGGCAACATTCGGTATTCCGCTGTTAGCCAACCTTGTCCGGTATTCTCCAGAAATCTCGGCACTCCCGGCTTGATTGTAACGCTGCAAAGTACCTGAGTATCGCCACTTTTTGCTAGCACCGAGCCGCTAGCAAATTTAGTAAACTGTCGATCGAAACTAATCGGACGAAGTTGATTGGGTCGTCTGCCATCTGGACGCTGGAAAGACATAATATTTAGGTGATTGGTAATGGGTAATTGGGCATTAAACAATTAAAATAGGATATGAATATTCCGGCTTTTTTTGATTGGGTAAATATGCAGTCATTCAATCTAAAATCTAAAATCTAAAATCTAAAATGCTATGACGATTGACCTTTAGCCTCGATCAATTGGAGAATATCCTGCTGGACTTGTTCAGGCGATCGATCGCCATCCACAGTTAACAGTTTGTTGCGGTATTCATAATACTCTAAAAGAGGAATAGTGCGTTCGTGGAACAAATCGAGGCGACGCTGTAAAATTTCAGGGTGGTCATCCGATCGATCGCGCTCGATCGACCTGCTGAGCAAAACCTCGATCGGCACTTTCAGCCAAACTGCCCAATCTAGCTCCTGCGCCAACTCCTCTAATAAAAAATCCAACTCCTCAGCTTGAAAAGCAGTTCGCGGATAGCCCTCCAACACCCAGCCATTAAAGACATCCCACAGCAGCAGCCGGCGGCGAAAGAATTCAATCATAGTTGCGTCGGGAACTAATTCCCCTCTTTCGACATAAGACACCGCCCGCTTGCCTAAATCTGTGTCTTCTGCGATCGCCTCCCGTAGAATGTCCCCCACAGCCAGCAAAGGAAGGCTCAAATTGCTGCACAGTAGTTCAGCCTGAGTTCCCTTTCCCGCTCCTGGCCCTCCCAGAATCACCACTCTCACAGTCCCTGCTCCTAGTGCCGCGACATTCAAAATTTTACGCGATGTGTGTACCTTTTCTTAAAAGCCCTGGACGCAGCGAGACTCTCATCACCTTGGTTTTTCACCCTATAACTGTATAAATGTCAAGCTCCAAGCCGTATTTTGGTAAAAAACCCCGTTTCTGTGTAAGTGCTAATAGAGTTCAAAAATCGCACAAACGACTGCGAATGCCACTGCAGCTAGCTTTTGACAACTTGTATATATAGTGTTCGATCCGATGTGCACTCGGCCCCGTACACTATATATTGTCAAGCAGGCTTCAGCCACGCCAAGGTCGGAGCTGCACTCAAGACTTAGTTGCTGATTAAATATTGCCCTATGGTTGCTCAGTTACAAACCCCTAAACTAAATTTAAACCACAGCTTGCCCTACACAGTTCAAGGGCTGGTGCAAGTCTTTACAGGCCCGCACCGCTGCTTTTTTACCAGTGTCATGGCTCAGGCCCTCCGAATTGCAGGACAGGGAGCTCCCGTGCTAGCGGTGCAGTTCCTCAAAGGGGGAATTAATCAAGGGCATCAGCATCCGGTGCGGCTGGGGCAAAATTTAGATTGGGTGCGCTGCGATTTGTCACGCTGCATTGAGAAGGCCGATTTAGATGAGCTGGAGACGCGATCGCTCCAACAATTGTGGCAGTATGTTCAAAATGCAGTGCGCGAAGGTCGTTATTCCTTAGTTATTCTCGATGAATTGAGTTTAGCGGTTAATTTGGGCTTGATTCCCGAAGCCGAAGTGGTGGCATTGATTGACAACAAGCCGCATCATTTGGATATGATTTTTACCGGGCCATCCATGCCGCAAATAATTTTGGATGTAGCCGACCAAATTACTGAAATTCGCCGCAGTTAAGGACAATAATTCAAGTTGCGAGATCCTTTTTAGCGCTCGCATTTTTTATGTAAAAAAATAGGCGATCGCTTAGCTCAAAGAGCGATCGCACGCTATCAATTTAGCAGCGACGTTACGATTGAACTACCGGATCGAACACAACAGTCAATCGATCGGCCGGCACCATCCGCTTGAGAATTTTCAAGTGACCGTCTGCATCAGACCAACTGCGAAACTCACCCACAACAACCTTTTCCACATTTGGAAGCGAGCGAACTATAGTCCACGGCTTGAGACGTTTTTCTTGCAACATAATATATATCTCCTTGGTAAATTGGAGCCAAAGCCAGTCCCCATGCTTTGGCAGGGCCGAGGACTGGCTTTTGACTTTGTAAACTTGCCCTTCTCTAAGAACATAGCACAAAAAAAATAGTTTGTGATTATATCTTATTTTCCGCTTTCTTTATACCTAATTCCTACATGACAAATGATTAAACTAAAAACTTGTTAATTCTTTAATTCGCAACTCAAAACTATTTCATGACTAACACTTGGACTACACTTGGGGTGCAGCGTGACTAATAAATTCTGCCTTCTACCTTCTACCTTCCCTTTACAAATCCCGCCGTGACAGCAGAAACCAGATCCCACCCAAACCCAAAACACCGCACAAAACCCCGCCTTCCCACCCAAAAACAGTCCCCCCCGGCAAATGTCCAGGCTTTGCTTTAGAAGTAAAATTCAGCTCCGAATAGTATACCCACTGGCTGTTAACCCGCCAGCCCACTCGATCGCCAAACTTCTCCCAAACTGTAGCATCATAAACACCAGCCTTTCCTCCCGACTTTACCCACAAACCCTTTTGCACAGAAAAACCAAATCTGCGGTGACTG
Organism: Microcoleus sp. MON1_C5; assembly: GCF_036701875.1. Taxonomy (NCBI): domain Bacteria; kingdom Bacillati; phylum Cyanobacteriota; class Cyanophyceae; order Oscillatoriales; family Microcoleaceae; genus Microcoleus; species Microcoleus sp. MON1_C5. The sequence continues at coordinate 114,336 of NZ_JAUBRN010000002.1, forward strand.
TGCCGCACCCAAAGTTGATCGATAGTCTGCAAATCCTTAGCGGGAAACTTCCTAATATCTTCCTCGCTCAAATAACCGCGTGAAACTTGCTGCATCACCTCCAGCATTTTCACAGAAGTTTCCTCATCAGCACCCCGCCAATTTTTAGCAGCCAGCAGCCTTGCCAAGTGAGAATAATCAATACCTTTTTCGGACTCTAAATTCACAGAAACTAGCGGAGGATCAGTCACCGGTTGAGTCGGCACCGAAGGACTAATGACAGTTGCCTGCTGCGACTTTTCGAGCACAGGGACAATAACAACAGGAGGTTTTAAAGCATCCAAAACTTCGACAGCCGATTTGTAGCGATCTTTAACATATTCCTGAATCAACTTATCCAAAACCTGACCTAAATCCTGGCTAATTTGTGTTCCTTTCGGCAAAGCCTCCCTCCAAAGCCACCGGCCTTCAAGCGGATCGTAAAGGTCATCGTGAATGTCTCCATAGATATCCAGGTAAGGCATAACAGAAGTCAGCAAGCGAATGCAAGTCACCCCCAAACTATAAAGGTCGCTAGCAGGAACAGCCCTACCGTGACGCTGTTCTAGAGCCGCGTAGCCGGGAGTTCCCAACTTAGTTCCCGTTTTGGTAGGAGCAGCAGCTACTACCTGTTTAGAAACCCCAAAATCTATCAGCACTAACTTACGATCGCGAGCTCGGCGGATCACATTCTCAGGTTTAATATCGCGGTGAATTACATTTCTGTCGTGAACAAACTTCAATAAAGGCAACAAATCTAACAGCAGTTCGCAAGTTTTAATTTCGCTATAAGCACCGTACTTTTCTAACTCATCCTTTAAATTATAGCCATCAATAAACTCTTGCACTAAATACAAGCGCCCATCTTCCTCAAAATAAGAAATTAACTGAGGAATTTGCGGGTGCTTCAGTTCGTATAACCGCCTTGCCTCTTGTTCAAACAGCCGAACATATTTTTTAAAATGACCGGGCTTCCGCTGAAACTCTTGAGGGGGAGACAACTGTTTAATCACGCACAATTCCTCAAATTTCCCATGATTAACAGCTCGGAAAGTCCTGCCAAATCCCCCGTCACGCAGCGGCTCAGTTGCTGCATAAAGGTCTTTTAGCAGCAGCTTTGAACCACAATTAAGACAATACTTTGTGCCTGGTGGGTTCTGACGCTTGTCTCTTGGGCAATCGAGATTAAGGCAGTATGTCATATATTAAAAAAATGCCAACAAAATTATACTCAGGGTTTTATATTATTCAAGAGTCCGATCGCGAGCTGGTTTTTGTAGAGGCGAAACCTCGAACCTTACGGAGGCGGCCGCCACCCTCGCGATCGGAGGGGGCGCTCTCGCCAGACTGCCCCTGAGCAAGTATAACTCTCTTAAGGGTTTGACCTCAAACTCGAAGTCCACATCTAACCTGAGACTCCGATCCGTGCAATACATTTGATTTAGCGGCCAAATAGCCCGTAGATCAAACAGAAATAGTAATTTATTACCAGCCCCGTGAGCTCTGCAACGTCAAAAAAACTGAGGATTCCGCCTGAGATATAATTTTATTGCCAGAGAGAAGCACACTAACGGGAGCCACAGGTTCCGTCAAGTTCGATCTAGTTTAATATTTTACCCGTATAATTTTTAACTTAACCAGGCATAATTAACAATCCAAAAATTCCCAACAAACGCACGTTAAAATCAATACTAGCTTCCTCGATCGCAATCCGAGCCAGACCAGCCACTTAGCCAGTTTTCCCTGTTTCCTTTTTTCAGCTATTACCAGTTACATCTAATTCGATCGGTCTACTTAATTAGGAATCGCCAGTGACACCAAAACTACAGCCCTCTCCCACTCCAAAATCCCGCAAAAAATCACCAAAAGTACCCTGGTTTGAGCGGTTCATGGCACTGGTCGCCCTAGGAAATTTAAGCCTAGTATTATTTGACATAACTTACGTCCCCGGTCGAGATTTCTACCTCCGGCAACTGCCAGTTCTAACTCAAGTATACGACCCATTTAAAGGAATTAAACCCCACCGAGACACCCAGCAATATCTGGAAACCTTAGAAGAATTAAAAATTCAAGTAGTGCAAACAGGGTTGCCCTCTCCCCAAGTAGCAGCCAAATTGCAGGAAATAAACAATCTGAGCGCGAAAATGATCGACGAAGATCCCTTTCGAGTAGCATCAAAAAGTGGCACCCTAGAAAAAATAAAAGACCGGATGCGCGATCGCATCCCGAATCCGCAAGACTCCGCTAAACAATCCTTCCAAAGATTCTGGAGCCAAGACTATTTAAACAAACAAGGCTGGCAAAAAGAAATCAAGTGGTTTGATTCCAAAATCAAGCCATTAATCGCCACCAACTATTACCGCGAGATTGGAGAAAACGGCGAATTCATCGATAACTTTTGGCAAATCGACCTGCCATTTATTGCCATATTCGCGATCGAATTTCTAGCCCGTACCTACTTGATCACCCGCCGCCACCGCAGCGTCACTTGGCGAGCCGCCATGCTCTGGCGATGGTACGACATCTTCCTGCTGCTCCCATTCTGGCGCCTGTTGCGAGTATTACCCGTCACAATTCGCATCCACCAAGCCAAAATGCCAGATCTCCAACCCATACGCACCCAAATCAGCCGAGGTTTCGTCGCCAACTTCGCCCAAGAATTGACCGAAGTTGTAGTAATTCAACTCATCAACCAGATGCAACAATCAATTACCACCGGCGAACTAACTCGTCAACTCTTTCAATCCCAAAAACAGCGCTATGTAGACATCAACAATATCAATGAAATAGAAGCGATCGCCACCCATCTCGTGCAAATAACCGTCTACAAAGTCCTCCCCCAACTCCAGCCAGACCTAGAAGCCCTCCTCCGGTACAATATTGAAACCTTCCTCAAACAATCCCCCCTGTATGAAGGATGGAAGCAAGTACCCGGCCTGGGAAACCTGCCCGGACAGCTAGCACAGCAATTAGTTGCAGAACTCTCCAAATTAGTCACCCTCGGCCCCCAAGATGCCTACGAAGCCTTCAAAATCGCCAGCGAAGACCCCATAAGCATCAAACTCTCAAGCCAGCTAGTCCAACATTTCGGGCAAGCTTTAGGAACCGAACTGCAACAGCAGCACACCTGGCAAGAAATACAACTGCTGCTGTGCGACTTCCTAGAAGAGTTCAAAATCAACTACATTCAGCGGTTGAGCGAAGAAGACTTCGAGAAAATTTTAGAACAAGCCAAAGAACTGCAACGGATAGCCCCGCGTTAGGGCGTGTCATCACTCGGAAGTCCCCAAACCGTTCGGGCAAGTCTCCCCAGGCGATGCCCGCTCGGTAGCGGTACAACACCGCTTCCACGAACAACCGATTGTAGGCCGACTGTCCCACCCACATAACCTTCACATCCGCGCAACAAATCTTTGATCCTTTCCCACTGTTAATCCCGTAGGGCATAACGGCGGCTTGTCCTGCCGATCGAATCCTTCTAGTCGGCTGTATCTCTCCTTTACCTTCCTTTACCTCAAGTGATGACAAACCCTAGCCTCTCGGATTTGAAGAACCTTAAAATCCTTGGCAGCCCTCTGTTCACCTCTAGTACCAAATTCACTATTAAGCTGAGATAGTTTCCCAGAATTAAAAGAATAGCCCTAACCCTCTTCTGTGTCATAATCCCCTCTGCTGCACCGCTCTACTTATTTTTTTCTTCCCCAGTTAGCAATTAGCAATTACCCTGCTGTAACTCCTGCAAATGAAAGTTGCTGGAATTGTAAAGTTTCATGTGCGATCGGCATTCTCTACGAGAGTCATCTGCAGAGTTGTGCATCAAATCTTCAGCGCGGTAGCGAGTTAGACCGCCGTTACGGTTCTCAGCGGCCTAGCGTGTCATGTTTTTAGCGAGAAAGGTCAATTTTTTTAGACGTATATTATATCAATTTATATGTAATTTTGATGAAGTTATACTTTTTATACTCAATCTGTAAAGTAAAGTTAAAAAATACTACAAATAGCTCTCAACCAAGTAATCTATTAGATATGATTGCTAACTGGTTTCCTCAAGGCTAAAAATATTTATAAAGGCTAGAAAAAAATAAGGCGCGTCAGTATCTTTAGTTAGCTTTTATTATAACGATATCAGAGAAAATACGTAAGTAGCGATGCTTGTTTAAGCAAGTTACTGTCTCAAACTTTTCACTAATTATTAGAGATTGCTTTTCAATATATATTTCCTCAGCCTCATTTCACTAAATCCACTGAGATTTTTCAGCCAACTCGTTACCCCAGGATTAACACCAATCAATGTCACAGACCTCTGCAACCCCTTTCCTGTCAAACCGTTCTAAAAAAAAGGTGTCCCTGCGCCTGATTTTAGTATTCCCATTCGTTCTGCAAATATTTGCCGCCGTCGGGCTGACAGGCTGGCTATCCTTACGCAACGGGCAAAAAGCAGTCAACGAAGTTGCTAGCCAATTGCGGAGTGAAATTACGGCCCGCATCCAGCAGCAGCTCAACACATACCTAGATACAGCCCCTCGGGTCAATCAATTGAATGCCAATGCCCTTCGGCTAGGATACTTAAATCCCGAGGAATTGGAGAGTACGGAGCGCTATTTGTGGGAGCAGCTTCAAGCCTTTCCTTCTCTGCCCAATATGGGTTTTGCTACTAAAAGTGGAGAGTTCATTGCCATTGAACGGCAAGAGAATGGCAAAGTAGTTTTTAAAATAGCAGACAAAGAGCATCGGAATGAACTTCATATTTATGAATCTGATAGCAAAGGCAATCAAACGAAGCTCTTAAAAGTCTCCCCCAACTACAATATACTCAGCCGTTCATGGTATAAAGACAGTGTACGCTTGGGCAGGCCCACATGGAGCGAAATTTTTTCGCTTATAGGTCAGAAAACGCTCTCGCTTCCTGCCGGACATCCAGTTTATGACGAAAGCGGCGAACTGCGCGGGGTATTCGTTGCTAATTTTCTGCTCTCTTTCCTCAGTGACTTCCTGCACAGCTTAAACATCGGTCGTTCGGGACAGACATTCATTATGGAACGTTCTGGACTCCTAGTAGCCAGTTCAACTCTCAAAGAATCATTTATCACCAACAATGGCAAACTCGGTCGCCTGAATGCTTTAGACAGCACAGATGATTTAATTCGGCTGACAACAGCGCATTTAAAAGAACACTTTGGCGACCTTACTAAAATTAATAGCTCTCAGCAATTGGATTTTACGATCGCCGGTCAGCGGGAATTCCTCCAAGTTATGCCCTTTCAGGATAGCCGAGGATTGGACTGGCTGATCGTGGTCGTAGTTCCTGAAAGCGATTTCATGGAGCAAATTAACGCCAATACCCAGACTACCATTTTGTTATGTTTGGGAGCATTGGCGCTGGCTACCGTTTTGGGAATCTTAACCGCACGCTGGATTACCAGCCCGATTCTCCGTTTGAGCGCAGCTTCTAGGGCGATCGCCACTGGCGACTTAAAGGAAAAGGTGCAGGTAAAAGGCATAGAAGAACTAGAAGTTTTGGGTCAGTCTTTCAACCTTATGGCACAACAGTTGCGCGAATCCTTTGAGGCGCTAGCCAAGACCAATTCCGAGCTAGAACTCCGAGTAGAAGAACGCACCGCTGAACTGACGGAAGCCAAACAAATCGCTGATACTGCCAACCAAGCTAAAAGTGAATTTTTAGCGAATATGAGTCACGAATTGAGAACGCCACTCAATGGAATTTTAGGATACGCTCAAATCCTAGAACGCTCAAAAACCATTGCTCCGAAAGATATCCAAGGCATCAGTATTATTCACCAGTGTGGTTCCCACCTGTTAACCCTGATTAATGACATCTTAGACCTCGCTAAAATTGAAGCTCAGAAATTGGAACTGTACGCGAAAGATTTCCATTTTCCTTCCTTTTTGCAGGGAGTCGCGGAAATCTGCCGCATCCGAGCCGAACAAAAAGGAATTGCTTTTGTTTATCAACCCAGTTTGGAAATTCCTGCTGGCATCTACGCTGACGAGAAACGCTTGCGACAGGTACTAATTAACTTACTGAGCAATGCAATTAAGTTTACAGACTCAGGACGAGTGACTTTTAAGATAGAAAATCTGGAAAAGGGGACAGGTGAAAAGGTACAAACCAATGAGCAAAAGCCAGCCTCACCAATTCACAAAATTAGGTTTCAAATTGAAGATACTGGCGTGGGTATGACACCCGAACAATTAAAAAAAATATTTTTGCCTTTTGAACAGGTAGGAGACAGCAAGCGTCAGGCGGAAGGAACCGGACTCGGTTTAACAATTAGCCAGAAAATTGTCGAAATGATGGGTAGTACAATTCAAGTAAAAAGTCAGTCAGGAGTCGGCAGTGTTTTTTGGCTAGATTTGGATTTACCGGAAGCGGCAGACTGGGCAAATACAGCCACGGTTGCCAAGCAAAGAAAGCTGGTTGGCTACCAAGGTAGAAAGCAGAAAGTTTTGGTTGTGGATGACAAATGGGAAAACCTCTCGGTTATTGTCAATCTGCTGGAACCCCTCGGCTTTGAAGTAACCGAAGCTAAAAACGGTCAAGAGGGTTTAGAAAAAGTAGAAGATTTTCAGTTCGATTTGATTATCACTGACTTGGTGATGCCAGTGTTAGATGGCTTTGAGATGATGCGCCGTATCCGAAATTTGCCACACTATAAAGGCGTGGCAATCATTGCTTCATCTGCCAGTGTATTTGCTACCGATCAACATAAAAGTTTGGAGGGAGGAGCCAACGATTTTCTCGGTAAGCCAGTGCAGGCAGAAGAGCTATTTGAGATATTGCAAAAGTATTTAAAACTTGAATGGATATATGAGGAACGAAAAAATGAAAAAATCAGCGCTATTCCTTTTTCATCAGATCCTCAATCACTTTCTGAATCTACCTCTGTAGTGGCTCCCCCGCCAGGAGAAATGGAACTTTTATTTGAACTGGCGATGAGAGGCAACGTGAAAGGAATTGTGAAGCGCAGTGAGCACCTAGAGAAGTTAGATCAGCAATTTGTGCCCTTTGCTGTTGAGCTGCGCCAGTTAGCTCAAGGCTATCAGGTCAAAAAAATCAAAGAGTTTATTACATCTCACAGAATAGAAAAAGAATGAAGCCAGCAAATATGGAAACAAGTAGCATCTTAATCGTCGATGACAATCCTAGCAATCTGGACGTGCTTTCTGAAGCTTTAGCGGGTTCAGGATGGGAGATCTTGGTAGCAACTGATGGCGAAACTGCCATAGAACAGGCTGAATATAGTCAGCCTGATTTGATTCTGTTAGATGTGATGATGCCAGGAATTGACGGGTTTGAAACCTGTCATCGGTTGAAGGCAAGTCCGTTGACGAACGAAATATCCGTAATTTTTATGACCGCTCTTTCTGACATAGGAGATAAGGTCAAAGGCTTTAATCTAGGGGCGGTGGATTACATTACTAAGCCCTTTGAACAACAGGAGGTGTTAGCTCGCGTCAACCTCCATTTAAAACTGCGTTCTTTGACTAAAACTCTCGCAGAGCAAAACCTAATGCTGAAACGGGAAATTGAAGACAGGCTCGCAGCAGAAGCAGCGTTACATCAGCTCGCACAGGAGCTAGAAAAACGGGTGGAAGAACGAACTGGTGAACTTTCTCAAGCTTTGGAGAATCTTAAAAAAGCTCAAGTGCAAATCGTTCAAAGTGAAAAGATGGCTTGCCTTGGTCAACTTGTAGCTGGGGTGGCTCACGAAATTAACAATCCAGTTAGTTTTATCTCCAATAATCTCCCTATTGCCAAGGAATATATTGCCGATTTGATCCGGATGGCTCGGCTTTACCAGCACAAGGTTACTTCGACATCAGAATTTGAGGATAAGTCCCAGGAGATTGAGTTAGATTTTATTGTTGAAGATTTGCCAAAAATTCTTGATTCAATGGCGGTCGGAACAGAGCGACTTTACAATCTTTCTATGTCACTGCGTAATTTTTCTCGCTTGGACACATCGGCACTAACGCCAGTGAATATTCACGAGGGGCTAGATAGTACCTTATTAATTTTAGGGCATCGACTGAAACCTAAAGGAAGTTTTCCAGGAATTGCAGTGATTAAAGAGTATGGGGAATTGCCGCTAGTAGAGTGTTATCCGGGGCAACTTAATCAGGTATTTATGAATATATTGGCGAATGGAATTGATGCTTTAGAAGAGTCTACGATCAGTTGTCCGCTGTGCGGGGAAAAGAAACAGGGCAATGACACTCCACAGATTCGGATTTGCACTGAAATGCTTCAGGGCGGCAGAGTGGTGATTCGGATTGCTGATAATGGGGTTGGCATAACTCAGGAAGTAATGCAGCATTTATTCACGCCGATGTTTACTACTAAATCAGTAGGTAAAGGGACAGGTTTAGGCTTGTCTATTAGCCGTGAGATTGTAGAAGCAAAACATGGTGGTACGCTGACCTGCATTTCCTCGCCCGAAGGGGGGGTAGAGTTTGTAATTGAGCTTCCTATTCAGCATTAGTAATGGGGATTTTTTCTGGTGAATCTTAGTTTGGCTGTTTTGTAAATATACCGTTAATTTAGCGATCGCCCCTGTCTAATCTACCCATCACCATCACTGTCAAGCTCTTCACCCCCTATCAAGAAGCACAGGGCTTGTCCCAACTGAAATTAGAATTTCCTAAAGAAACTCCCGTATCGCAAGTCCTAGAACGCCTGAGTGCCACTGCGCGCCTGTTCTAGGATCGATCGCACCGGCTTCGGTATCAACCAGGAATTTGCCCTCGCCCCACCCCACTGCAAAACGGTGATCGAGTCGTCCTTATTTCCCCTGTCAGCTCTCCCCTTCTGCCCTCGGACAGTCCGCCGATGCCGGTTCGGTTTGTCACCGGGCGGGCGATCGAGCTAAACTGAGAACTGAGGCCTCCCTTCGATCAGAAGAAGTCCTCAAACTTCTTGGAAGAAATTGTTTTACCTAGGAGTGGGTCAAGCCCACTTTTTTTGTTGCATTAGTCGCAGGAAAAGAGCTCAGGGCGTCTGACTTGCAAGTTGAGGACTGATTTAGTAGGGGTACCCCCCCGCTTGAGATCCCCTGCTGGGATGTTGGGTAAGTCCCAAAGTTGAAGACGAAAGTCGCAGCCACCTAATCAAACCACCTCAAAGCCAAGCAATCTCAACACCAAATTTTTCCTTGCCCGTGTCCGAGTTTAGGAGTTTTAACTGAAGTATTCGATATGACTCATCCCCTAATCCCACAAATCATAGACTTAGCTACCCCCGTTGCGGAAACACTGGGATTGGAAGTAGTGGGAGCAGTGTTTCACACCAACCAAAATCCTCCCGTCTTGCGGGTAGACATCCGCAACCTCCAACAAGACACTGGTTTAGCCGACTGCGAGCGCATGAGCACAGCCCTCGATGCTGAGTTAGAGGCAGCCGACATCATACCCGATGCCTACGTGCTAGAGATTTCCAGTCCCGGAATATCCCGATTGCTCAGCAGCGATCGAGAATTCATTACCTTTAAAGGTTTCCCCGTGACAGCCACAACCACCGAACCGGACTCGCGAATCAAAGAGTGGAAAGGACTACTCCTGGGCCGGGATGAAACAGCGGTTTATCTCAATCAAAAAGGGCGACAGGTTAAAATTCCCCGCCCTCAGATTGTCAAAGTTGAACTAGACGAAGGAAAAAAGATGTAAAGGGAAATTTTGAGTTTTGAGTTTTGAGTTTTGAGTTTTGAGTTTTGAGATTGCCTCGCAGCAAGCTGAAAACGCTTGGCTGCGAGTTAATTTTTAACAATCATATCTGTAGCAGCGGGTTGAATAGGAATAACAAATAAATTGTTACAGCACCGAGTTCCCCTAATCCTATCCAGTAACTCATCACTCCTCTGTCATCACTTCTGCTTGAAAATTTCCCATTACCAATTACCGATTACCTGTTACTTATTACCACAGCAAAAAAGGAGTGTTTTATATGTCAATGGTTCCCCTGCCCGGACTAAAAGAAATGGTCGAAGGTATTAGCAAAGAACGCAATTTACCCAAACACGCCGTCCAAGCAGCCTTGCGAGAAGCCCTGCTCAAAGGATACGAACGCTACCGCCGTACCCAAAAACTCGATCACTTCAGCGAAGAATACTTCGACAACTTTGATGTAGAACTCGACGCAGAACAAGAAGGTTTCCGCGTTTTAGCCAACAAAACTATTGTCGAAGAAGTCATCAATCCCGATCACGAAATCTCACTTTCTGAAGTGCAAGAAGTAGCCACGGAAGCTCAACCGGGCAGCATCGTGCTCGTAGACGTAACACCAAATCAAAAAGAATTTGGTCGCATGGCCGCGATCCAGACCAAACAAGTTCTCGCTCAAAAACTGCGCGACCAACAGCGCAAAATGATTCAAGAAGAGTTTAAAGATTTAGAAGAAACTGTTCTTCAAGCAAGAGTGCTCAGGTTTGAGAGGCAGTCGGTGATTTTAGCAGTCACCAGCAGCTTCGGTCAGCCAGAAGTAGATGCCGAACTCCCTAAGCGCGAACAGTTGCCCAACGACAATTACCGGGCAAACGCTACATTCAAGGTTTATCTCAAAAAGGTAGGCGAAGGCTCTACTAGAGGGCCACAGTTACTTGTTTCTAGAGCCGACGCAGGTTTGGTGGTTTACCTGTTTGCTAATGAAGTACCAGAAATAGAAGACGGGGTGGTGAGGATTGTCGCCGTAGCCAGGGAGGCAAATCCGCCATCCCGGCACGTCGGCCCCCGGACTAAAATAGCAGTTGATACTCTCGATCGCGACGTAGACCCCGTAGGAGCCTGCATCGGAGCGCGGGGATCGCGGATTCAGGTAGTAGTCAACGAATTGCGCGGCGAAAAAATCGACGTGATCCGCTGGTCTCCAGACCCCGCAACTTATATTGCCAACGCTCTGAGTCCCGCTAGAGTAGATGAAGTGCGTTTAGTTGCTCCAGAAGGCAGGAGAGCTCACATTTTGGTCGCTGAAGACCAACTCAGTCTTGCCATTGGCAAAGAAGGTCAGAACGTCCGCCTCGCAGCCCGCCTAACCGGTTGGAAAATCGATATCAAAGATATTGCTAAGTACGATCGCGCCGCCGAAGACAGCAAATTGGCAGCAGAAGCAACTAGGCTCGAAGAACTAGAAGGCGACTACGATGCAGACGAAGCGGGCGACTACGACGGCGACGAGGAAACCGCAGAATTTGAGGAAGAGGAGGCAGCCGCCACGGAGGAAACCGAAGCTGCAGTCTAAAAACTGTGACATTTACAAGATTTTCTCTCTTCGGGAGACCAGGAGGACTTGTCCCCTACTCCCCCCTCTCCCCCTACTCCCCCTCTCACAAGAAATGAAACCGAACTACCGGTGCTGTGCAAGTTGTCGAAAAATAGCTCCTAAGGAAGCTTTTTGGCGAGTAGTCAGGCTCTATCCTTCTCATCAGGTACAATTAGATCGTGGCATGGGCCGTTCTGCTTACCTTTGTCGGGAAGCAGAATGCCTCAAAGCAGCTCAGAAAAAAAATCGACTTGGGCGATCGCTCAAAGCGCCTGTGTCTGACGAACTGTACCAAACACTTTGGCAGCGTTTAGCCACATCTGACTGTACATCTTACTCTGGCCGGGCCGGACGAAAAACCGACAATAGTTCGGTATCGACTGTATAAACCCTCTTGGCAGCCCTACCAGTAATTACCGGTAGCGCCAGCTATAAAACCCCAATCCGATCTGCCCACCAGTCTGGAAAGATTTGTGTCAGATTAGATAAGGGTAGGGTACTAGCAGAGGTATCCTCAAGGTGGAAAGGCAAACTTTGAAGCTTGAGAGAGTGGGTTTTGCCAAAACTCAGACTTCGGAGTTCCAAGTTCCCAAACAGACTTGAGAATTCTTCAACCGCAGACTTCAGCGAGTTGCATCTTTTAGATAAAATTGCTGAGCGAGTACCAAAACCCCGATTCCTGACACTGAATCAATCACAGCGAATGATGTCGTCATTAGAACAAAAAATCACAATGTAAAAACTGGTTGGCACAAAAGAGGGCAGAGTGGATGAACAACGGCAAAGTAAGAATTTACGAATTATCACGGGAACTAAATTTGGATAATAAAGACATCTTGGCAGTATGCGAGCGGCTCAATATTTCAGTCAAGAGCCACAGCAGCACAATTACAGAATCCGAAGCAGAGCGCATTCGCAAAACGGCGGAAAAATACGTAGCCAGTAGCCACTCTTCCCCCGGCAAGCCAGCTCCACCCGAAAGAGCAGCAGCGCCATCTAGAGAATCTGGCCCTCACCCTAACGACCAACAAAAAAAGCAGCAAATTTTAGAAATACGCAGTCCAAAAGTACGCCCGGCTGGTGCCAACTCCCAGCCTGCAGGCAACGAGGAGAACAAAGACCAGCCCGCGGCAACCGTGGCAACTCCTCCCAAGTCGCCTGCAGCTCAACAACTCCAGCCTCCAGCTAAACCGAATATCAATCGACCTGTACTGTCGAAGCCAAATGTCGCTGTCCCGGCGGCTCCGTCAGAAACAGTGTCAGAAACAGTGTCAGAAACAGTTTCGGAAACTGTAGGTGCGATCGCCCCGGAAACAACCGCCCAAGCTCAGGCACCTACAGCACCTCAACCGCCGTCGGAAAAGGCTCCCGAACGCACCAAGCAACCGCCGATCGCCCCTCCCGCGCCGTCGGCCAAACTCACGTCGCCGCCAGTCAGAGGGGCATCAGAGTCGGCTAGCCGTACCCCACAAAATCTGGGGAACAAGCCGGTACTCAAACTTGCAAGAACCGAGCAAGAGCAATCAGAACAGTCAGAAACTCTGGAAGCGCCGGCTAAACCGAGCCGCCCCAGCAGACCTACACCGGGAGGTACCGAATCCCGCGACGCGCAAAGACCGCGCCGGGAAGGCGCTGGTGGCCCAGTCAAAACTCCACTTGCCGATCGACCCCAGCCCGGTGGCCCGCGCCGGAGCCTGGCCCCCGCAACGTCAGCTACCGGGCTGCGTAGCCGCGGCGGTGACACCGGAGCCATAGGGGATGACACTGATGACAATGAAGAAGATAATACGCCGTTGCTGGAGATTCCTCTCCTCGAAAGGCCCTCCCTCCCTCGTCCTGCCAAAAAGACATCGGTCATTTGGGAAGAAGATGATGACGAAAACTCAGATGCTGCCAAAGCTGCCAAGGCAGTTAAGGCAAAACGTTCTCGCCTCAAACCCATAGACGAGGATGACGAGGACTTAGAAAACGGCTTGGATCTGCCAGCACCAGTCACGGTCAGCCTGTCCCTAGCCCGCCCAGCTAAAGCGAAGGGACAAGCAGCACCCAAGTCAACACCAACTCCGGGCGCACCTGGAAGCAGCGGAAAAAATAAGAGACCAGGCCCTTCTCACGATAAAAGTTCTTCTTCAGGTTCCAGCGGGGGACGCGGCAACCGGGGCAAAACAGCCGAAGCTAAGGTAGAACGTCCAGAAAAGCTCCTGCTGAGCAGGCCGATGACCGTTCAAGAACTAGCAATTACTCTGGCTGTTCCCGAAACCGAAATTATTAAGCGGCTGTTCTCTAAAGGAATTGCGGTCAATATTACCGAAACCTTGGACATTCCAGCGGTGAGGATGGTAGCCGAAGAAATGGGCGTAGAGGTGGAAACCCCAGAAAAAGTAGCCCCAGCTATCAAAGTGATCGAGATGCTGGACGCAGCGGATTTGGAATACCTCGAACGCCGTCCGCCAGTAGTAACGATTATGGGTCACGTGGATCACGGCAAAACTACCTTGCTCGACTCGATCCGCAAAACCAAGGTGGCTCAGGGAGAAGCTGGGGGCATTACCCAGCACATCGGTGCTTACCACGTGGATGTGGTACACGAAGGCAAGAGCCAGCAGGTGGTATTTTTGGATACGCCCGGTCACGAAGCCTTTACAGCGATGCGGGCTCGGGGAACACGGGTTACGGACATCGCCATCTTGGTGGTGGCGGCGGACGACGGCGTGCGACCCCAGACAATTGAAGCGATCAGCCACGCGAAAGCGGCGAAAGTGCCAATTGTCGTGGCTATCAATAAAGTTGACAAGGAGGGTGCTCAGCCGGAACGGGTGAAGCAAGAGCTTACTGAGTACGGCTTGGTCGCAGATGACTGGGGCGGCGATATCACGATGGTTCCAGTCAGCGCGATCCGCGGCGAAAACCTAGATACGCTGTTGGAAATGATTCTGACAGTGGCGGAAATGGAAGACCTCAACGCCAACCCGCACCGACCGGCTAAGGGTACTGTGATTGAAGCTCACCTCGACAAGGCAAGGGGGCCTGTGGCAACTCTGCTGGTGCAGAACGGCACTCTACGAGTGGGCGATATTGTGGTCGCAGGCTCGGCTCTGGGCAAGGTGCGCGCAATGATCGATGACCGGGGCGAGCGCGTAGACCAAGCAACTCCATCCTTCGCGGTGGAAGTCCTGGGGCTGCGGGAAGTTCCTCGCGCCGGAGACGAGTTTGATGTCTTCGCAAACGAAAAAGAAGCTGCGGCGATCGCCACTGGAAGAGCTACCTCCCAACGAGATTCCCGCCTGCTGCAAGGCGGCCGGATCAGCCTCAGCGGCTTCTCTCAACAAGCTAAGGAAGGCGTTCTCAAGGAACTCAACTTGATCTTGAAGGCAGATGTTCAAGGCTCCCTCGAAGCAATTGTCGGCGCTCTGACTCAACTTCCTCAAAAAGAAGTTCAACTCCGACTGCTGCTATCTGCTCCTGGGGAAATTACAGAAACGGATATTGACCTCGCTGCAGCCAGTAATGCTGTAATTATCGGGTTCAATACTACTCTGGCAACCGACGCTCGCCTCGCGGCTGACCAAGCGGGGGTAGACGTGCGGGAATACAGCATCATCTACAACCTCTTGGATGATATTCAAGGGGCGATGGAAGGCCTGCTGGAACCCGAACTGGTGGAAGAACCTTTGGGTCAAGTCGAAGTCCGCGCTGTCTTTGCGATCGGTCGCGGGGCTGTGGCTGGATGTATGGTACTCTCTGGCAAAGTCATCCGTAACTGTAAGGTGCGGGTGCGCCGGGGCAACAATGTCGTTTACGAAGGTGTCCTCGACTCCCTAAAACGGATGAAGGAAGATGCCAAGGAAGTCAATGCTGGCTTTGAATGCGGCATTTCCTTGAGCGGGTTTAGCGACTGGGCGGATGGCGATATGATTGAAGCCTACCGGATGGTTACTAAGCGCCGGACTCTCTCTCAATAGTTTTGAGTTGTGAGTGTTGAGTTGGAAGAGAAGTTTTGAGCGATCGCAACCAAATTGCCGATCGCTCGCAACTCTTCTCTTCACTCAATACTCCCACACTCATCACTCGCAACTTGGGTTTTTAACTTATACCAGAAGGAAGAAGGTTTTAGTTATCTAGGAGAGAAGGAAGAAGCAATAAAAGCAAAGATGTTAGCAATTAACAACGTCCTAATCGTCTTGGCTGTTGCTGAAAATTCAAAACTTAAAACTAAAATAAGACTTACGCAAATCAACAGAGTTTCCTCCCAAAATGCTCGGTTTGACCGCTAGAAATGTACTCTTCGCACCGGGTTTCTGGGTCAAAAGTGCGTCCCCGACTCTCAAAATTCAAAACTCCTAACTCATAACTCATAATTATTTAAAGTGCGTTCTTTTTGGTCAGATCCTTTTTTGTGGATTCACCTTTCTGGGGCGGCTACACTGCCGATATTCCTGGGGCTGTGCTTGCTGGGACTCGCAGTGGGTTCTCCCCAGCTCCCTGTCTGGTTAGAAATATTTTTAGTAGCTGTAGCAGGTATTGTTCCTGTACTGTGGATGCAGTGGTTCCGCCCTTTTTACATTTTTAGTATTTTAGTTGTGGCGGTAAAACCGCAGAATTTAACTTCTGTGCAGCACCGACTTCTGACTCGGTTTAAAACAAAGTTAAATCAAGGAATCGCTCTTTTTGTCGCTGTTTTGCTGGCAGTAATTTTGTGGCAACTCTACCGATTGGCTCCTATCGCAGCTTCGGTGGCTCCCTTTCCTCCTTCCTGGCGGTGGGCTGGATTGTTGTTGGCAGCTTCTGCTTTTTTAGCTAGCAATTTGTTTTTGCAGGTGTCTGCTAGTGTCATGGCGGTTTTGCTGACGCCGGAATCAGAATTTGCAGCGACAAAGCCTCATGTTTTAGAAAAAATTCGGCAGGATTTTACGATCGCGCCTTGGCAAGTCGATCGACTTTTGCCGGCTTTTGCAGCCGAGACAACTGCCGCTGTGGCTGCACCCGTAGAGTCAATTGGGCCAGCATCCGGCATAGGGAATTCGTCAGTCGGCAGTCTTGTCAACCCAAAACCTGCTGACACCAACGGCGTTACATCTCTACCCGAAGAGTCGAGCGAAAAAAAGTGAAAAAAAAAATTAAGAGGGGGACAATTGTAGTTTAAGCTACTTTAATTTGTACAGATGTATGCTGGGAAAAAATAGGTAAGGCCCCTCTTCGGATAGAGATTATTAATAGTCTTAATATTTAATTTTTAATTGCAGGTTGTGGATATTTTATATTGGCTATCTGGAGAGAAGAATCTATAATAGAGAGTGTCAAGGTCAGCTTTCAATCCTTACAGGGGATTAAAACAGAGGTATAACAATATGGCGAATTATCTACCGATCGCAGAAGAACCTCAAGCCACAGAGCCGATCGAGCTGTGCGAAGATTCTGAAATCTGGGGCAGTCTCAAATCCGCGATCGGCGCAAGTTCAGGATTTCAACGCTGGCAGCTAGAACTCAATTTTGAGCGTCAGCAGCAAAATGCCACCATCGATCAGCAGGTTCGTTCCTATCTGCGGGAAACTTTAGAAACTTTGGCTTATTGAGTACCCTAAAACCAAATATTGTCACGGTTTGTGAATTTTACAGGCAAATTCTGCTGGCATCCCCTCC
Source organism: Microcoleus sp. MON1_C5 (assembly GCF_036701875.1). Lineage (NCBI taxonomy): Bacteria > Bacillati > Cyanobacteriota > Cyanophyceae > Oscillatoriales > Microcoleaceae > Microcoleus > Microcoleus sp. MON1_C5. The sequence goes on from NZ_JAUBRN010000002.1 coordinate 131,266, forward strand.
AATATGCTATGTGAGTGCCGACAGTGAGTGTCGATCGCGACTTCGGATCTCAAATTGCAGGGGACAGTATTTCGGGTTACTTAGTTGGGATTAATTCCCGCATCCTACTTCCCATACACTCTCAGAAAAATCAAGAAAAAATTAGCCGGAAACCCCCCATACAAAGCCGCGGCAGCCGCTATCTATTGACGTGACTGTTGGCGAAACTCTTTATAATAAGGCTAAAGCAAAGTAAAATTAATAGTGGGGTCGTGGCGGTACATCAAATCGTCCAAACCGACCTGCTTACACATCTTTTGCACCGTAAGTCCTATTAAATACTGTACAACCACAGTTGAGAAAAATGCGCTTAGTCATAGTTCAGTATGCCGGCGATTACGCAGAAGCTTTTGAACGCCTAGCCACAGGAGGAAGCGAAACATATTACGCTCAAAAATATTGTGTTGATGCCGTTACCGAGATGGCAAAACGAGCTGAGTCAGTAACGGTTATTTGCTGCATGACACCAAAATTTGACGATCGAGTTCTAGAGAACGGCGTGCGGGCGATCGGTTGCGGATTTGATTACAAAATCGATCCCCAAAAATTGATCGAGTTAATTGCCCAGCAAAATCCCACTCATTTAATCATGCGGACGACTATTCCCCCCGTTTTTAAGTGGGCAATTAAAAACACAATTAGAACCATCGCTGTATTTGCCGAATCTATTGCAACAAAAAGTTGGCGCGATAAATACCGCAACTATTTCCTATCCCGATTGTTGAATAACAAACAAATAGAATGGGTTGGAACTTACGGCATTACTTCATCTTTATTGTTCAAACAAATAGGAGTAAAAGCTGATAAAATAATTCCCTGGGACTTTCTCTTAGAGACCAATCCCGGCTCTTTGTCGCCGAAAACAATCCCTGCGGACATCAAAAAAATTCAACTTTTTTACGCTGGTTCGTTAGTACCAAGTAAGGGAGTGGGCGATATATTGAGAGCCGTAGCAAAGTTAAGAGAACGGAATAATATATCAGTTCACTTAAAAATGGCAGGTAAAGGTGAAGATGAGTTTTTTGCCCAGCGAGTCGAAGAGTTGCAAATTAAAGATTGTGTAGATTTTATGGGAATCGTGCCAACTCAGACTTTAGAACCTTTAATGAGAGAATCCGATCTCGTGTTAGTTACTAGCAGGCACGAATATCCCGAAGGTTTTCCCCTGACAATTCAGCACGCTTTACGCACTAGAACACCGATAGTAGCTTCGGATCACCCGATGTTTAAAACCCACTTGAAGCACGGCGTTAATTCCATGATTTTTGAGGCAGGGAACTCTCAGGCTTTAGCAGAATCTATCGAAAAACTAATTTCGGATTCAGCGCTTTACCACAATATTTCTGTGGCTTCTCACTCAACCTGGCATGAGTTGCGTCTGCCTGTCAAATGGGCGGAACTGATCGATCGCTGGCTGGATGATTCTCCTGAAAGCAAGCAGTGGTTATTTGAAAAACGACTAGCTTCTGGAGCCTACAACTCAAGACAAAGTTAATAATTAGGTCGCTCTAATTAAACTTGAGTAGGAGTTATATCTAGTCCTGTCATATAACCCTCATCAGGCAAGTAGTCAGGACGAAGAGTCGTTTCTTAAAGATTTTAGGCAATAAAGAGCAGGGCGGTTTCATTCTCTTGTAGGGGCAATCCCCCGTGGTTGCCCCAATCCCTGAAATGCTGAGAATTTCGTTGGTGGGGAGGGGTCGGCATGAGGACACCACCTCTACAAAATCCGGGTTTTTCTAAGAATGAAACAGCCCTGCAATAAAGAGTCTTCGTCAGTCCTCTCCTATTTGGTTTTTATTTTGCCTGCATTTTTTGTAGAATCTGCTCTCCGCGCCTAGCAGCAACTTGTGGCCAAGTGAATTCCAAAGCTCGCTGGCGGGCGGCGGCTCCCATCTTCGCACGCAACTCAGGAGAATGAGATAGTTTTCGCAGTCCCTCCACCCAGGCGTCTGTATCGTAAGGATCGAGAATTATGCCGTCAATACCATCACGCACAACACCGCCTCCTCCCATCGGCGAAGCGAGAATCGGCAAACCGTGACCCATTGCTTCATAGATAACGAGTGCGCTACCTTCCTCCAGACTGGGAAAGGCAAAAAAGTCAGCTTGGCGATAGGCAGAACTGTAGTCCAAAGCATAATCAAAGTGAACTACATCAGAACGTTTCAGCAAATGGCTGCAAGTTTGAACGATCGCCGGTTCGAGCGAGCCAAAAATTGTCAGCTTTCCCTTAATGCCAGCTCGCTCCCAAGCCTGCAACAGCAGGTGAGCCCCTTTGCGGACACAGGCAAAGCCTAGGAAAAGGACGTTAACTTCCTCTGAGGGGGGTTTTTGGGATTGATAATTGGGGAAACGCTCTGGCGACCAACCTTCAGTCGTTAAAAGCAGTTTCTCTTCAGGAACTCCGGCTTCTTGGAACGATTTTACTACTATCGGACTAGGACAAAACAGAAAGTCAACTACCTTGAGTTTTTGGTCTTCCTTCTGGATTTTTTCTGGGGTAATTGCGTGTTGAGGTTCCAATCCCAAGCGAGAGTAAGCATCGTCAAGGATACTCTTAGCTTGCCTTTGGCAACTATTAACTCGCTCCCAAAAAATTGGCTTACTTTGCTGGTTAACACTCCGTACAGTATCTAAGGAGATACCGGGCCACAAGTAGGCAGCATCAAAATTTTTGATATCTTGGAGAAAACGCTTCTCTGTCTTGATTTTGGGAGCACTAGGGCTGCGGTAATACAGTTTCTTCAGAAAGGACGGAATTGCTTCAACTATATTTGAGTCGCGACAGGAGGGCTCGCAACTCGGGACAACCATGCGAGCCTTCAGATCCGGCTTTTGCCATTCTTTGCACACTGAAAAAAATACGTGACTGATGGCTCTGTCATTGCAATGAATTGGGAATAAAGCACTCACTTTTAACATAGCGTTAATCTTCCGTTAACTAAGGTTTTTCAGCTTTTTTCTAAACATTGACATTGAACAGCCATCCTCTGTTTGCAGAGCAGTCTCATTTTAAATAAAAGGAGATTCCGTAACGGGGCTGTGATTCTACCGTGCCAGCATAACACTTAAGTGAAATCACTGACAAGGCCCTGAGAAAAAAACTATGTATTTTCGCTATATAAGATTTTTTTTTAAATTAAATAGTAGCATCCAAAAGGCAGGGAAAAATTTTTAACTATGTTTAGCATCTAACTAAATAAGGGTTTTTAACCATTGTATATAACTAGAGAATTTAAATGGCTGCTACACATACTTTCGTCCTGAATCTTACGGGCTAAGATAAGCGACCGGGTATTAAGGCCGGATTTGTTAAGTAATACCACTTAAAAAGACAGAATACCGAGAAATCCAACTTCGCGCCTAGTTGTCGGGACTCTAAAAGCGATCGGATTTTACGTTTAATTAAAGCGAGCTGCCGCTCATTACTTTGTAAAAGGCGTTGTGGAGAAAAAAACATCCGAGCTGCTTTTCTGAAAAAACAGCTCGGATGTTTTAATGACAACCTATTTCAGGACTTTAGCCTGCTGTTGCTAAAGCTGGATTCTTAGTATTGCCGATCGCCAAACACTTTTTAACAGCCGCAATTACATCTTCCACATCTGCATCTGTTAATTTGGCCGAAATCGGCAAGCTAATTGTATGCAGTCCGATGTAGCTAGCATTCGGATAGTCTTCCGGCTGCCATCCAAACATTTGTTGATAGATAGGATGTTCCGGCATACTCATGTAATGTACGCCGACACCGATATTTTCAGCATTGATAGCGTTGAGAAACTCGTCGCGGCTGATTCCTGCTTTGGCTTCATCTACCAGAATGGTGTACAGGTGATAAGCATGAATTGTATCCGGTTCGGGGTTTGCGGGCAAAGTAATCGGCAGATCCGCAAATGCTTCGTTGTAGCGCTGCCAAATCTGCTCCCGCCGCTGCCAATAAGGGGTGACTCGTTTCATTTGATGAATGCCGATCGCAGCTTGCAGATCCATCATATTGTATTTAAAACCGACTTCCACCACTTGGTAGTGCTTGTAACCCGAGTCTCCGAAGCGCTTCCAAGCATCTTTGCTCATACCGTGCAGCGCTAAAATTTTGAGCTTGTCGGCGTCTTCTTGACGGCCGGCCAGAATCATTCCTCCTTCGCCCGTCGTGATGTTTTTGGTGACATAAAAGCTGAAGCATCCGAAGTCGCCAAAGGTGCCTGCTTTCCGTCCCTTGTACTCTGTTTCGATCGCGTGAGCACAGTCTTCTATTAACTTCAAGTTGTGACGGCGAGCAATCTCGCAAAGCGCATCCATATCGCAGGGACGACCCGCGAAGTGAACCGGCAAAATTGCTTTAGTTTTTGGAGTTATTTTAGCTTCGACTTGAGCCGGGTCAATATTCATTGTCACCGGATCTACATCCGCCAGTACCGGTGTTGCGCCTGCGTGAATAATCGCATTAACTGTGGCACAAAAAGTCATCGGAGTAGTAATGACTTCATCCCCCGGTTGTAACGAAGCAGCGAGGATGCTCAAGTGCAGTGCCGCCGTACAGGAATTGACTGCAATCGCGTACTGAGAATCCTTGTAAGCTTTGAAGTCATCTTCAAAACTCTTGACTTTCGGACCTGTACCCAACCAACCTGTTTTCATGGTTGACACCACTTCTTGAATTTCAGCATCTTCGAGCGCCGGAGCGCCGAAAACCAAAAAACGGTCTTTTGAACGAATAGGATTGTTGTTCATGTTGCCAGTGTTACCCCGTGAATTGAGTCTATCGAGTGAAAGTGTCGTCCCCTGAAAAGTAAGATTTTATTTGCATTTGAGGTGCTGTTCATTAATGCAGTCTCTCACCTTTTTTTTCAACTTTTTTTCGTCAAGAGTTTTGGGGAATGCGTGGCGCAGTGGTATTGGTTATAGCACGAGCTTACTAATGACCAGCCGTTTTTCCGCAAGCGCCTGACTCTGAGAGCGTTGATCTATCTTAAGATAGATCAACTGCAATGTCCAGGCGATCGTATTTCAGTTTATGGGGGATACAGAAGCTCATGCCGTGTTTTTTATTCTCAAATAGTTTTATTAATCAAAATATACATATATTTTATTTTAAATTTGTGTAAACCATCGAACGTTTATCCGGACACTTCCTTTACAGCCAACTTATACCCTTTTAGGTTTGAGATTTGAGAATTGGGAATGCCTGATTACCGTCAGGTTTGGAGCTTGTCTACCGTTGCATTTTTTTTTAAAGTCGTGTTAAATTTAGGCAAATTTTGCCCAAATAAAATGTGACTCCACTTTAATTTATGGAGGTTCAGAAACATTGTGCGATCGCTCGCACGAATCCACCCTCCTTGACACCATCTGCTACAGTCTAGGGAGGCGAATCTTGTTCAAAATGTCTTGCAGCCGTTCTGAAACGCCGCCCAATTGTTCTGACAAAGCTACCAGTTGACCGTAAGCTTCAACTAAGCGATCGCCCTCAACATAAACTTCTGGAGTAGGATAATTCTTCATCGCTTCCAGCAGTGTGATCTCGTTATCATTAGTTGCAGACAGCACCATGGCCTCGCGCAAAGCTTCTCGATTTGCATTCCCAGAAGGAGTGCGAATTACCTGACCGACTTCATCGAGAATTATTTCCCCAACCTTGCTGTTAAGCGTCCGATCCAAAAAGCTTTGACTGACTTTTACTGGTCTCCTCAGACTGTTGCGAACCGCTTCCGGGTCTTTTTTTGCCTTTCCCAGCAGCATTTCTAACGCGGGCGACATTTGCCCAGTTTCTGCAAAAATTTCTAATTCGCTGACGGGTAAAGTCATTCGGATCGCACTGTATTTGAGCACTACCTTTTCGGCCGCCGCCGCAGCATTGCTGTAAAATACAATTCCCGCGCCTGCTGCCAAAAATAATGTCCACCGCCCTTTGAAAAATGATCGACCCATAGTAAAATCTCCCAACATCTTTTTCTACTTCGACTTTGACACATCTCATCAATTACTGCACAGGCTAAGGTCTTTGGGAAATACCAAATTATTTGAGCGCCCAAGCAGTTATACCATTTGAGATTTTAGAGAGATTTTAGATTTTAGATTTGCACATGACTGATGATTGTCCGGGTTTGGAGCACGAGCCTACAGTTGCAGGATTTTTGGGAACTGGTATTACCTATATCGGATGATAGGCACAAAACTCGGTTCAGGGCGCTTGTACGGGCCTCTCTGTGCGGAGTGTGCACCCTACTGATTCTCTCTCCCAATCTCCCGAGCCTAGCAAAATGCCGAACGCCAGCTCTTCTATCAGTGAAGGCTGGCGCTGGGCTTAAATTTATTTTATATATTTAGGGTCTTTATGAAAGCTGACCCCAATTGAACGAATTACAAGCGGTTTATGATTAGGGCCTTTAAATTTGCTGACCCCAATTGAACCCACATTATTATAATTACAGGGATCGCTGGCAAACCAGGATTTTATAATAATTTCTTTATATTTCTAACTTTTCCTTGCCTCAGATAGATTTTTGTCTCGATTTGTAAATTTTTGTTATTTCGACTTCGGGGATCGGCCCTCGGCGCGCTGCTCCCAGCGAAACAGGAACACCATCAGGGCCACAACTCCGACTTGGAGGGCAAAATTAGGCAAAGCAGAACCAATTTCCCGGCCCGAGGCAATTTTAGCGAGGAAAACCAAGCCGCCGATAAAGCCCGAAGCGCCACAAGCTACGTAAACAAACTGTCGCAGAGGCCGGTAGGGAGTGGCCATTTCTGCGGTTAAACGCTCGTATTGTTGGCGGCTGAGGTTGCGCGGGTTTTTTGGGATGTTTGTACGATCGTCCGAATTTGGGGCTGGCATAGATTTAGGAAATAGGTAAATTAAGATTGGGCCACAAAAACCCGGTTTCTACCAAACACCCTCTGGCTGAGGTGGCAACTACTGCCGAAAAACCGCGTTTTTGGTACTGGGTGCGCCAGAGAGAGTGAATATTAGACTACAACAAATATCTCACAACTGCCGAAATAAATCATCGCTGAATCCAAACCACAACTGTCTGCAAACAGCCGACAAAAACACCCAAAATCCCTCCTAAATTTACAATTCCCTGCAACTCGCTTTGGACAATTCCCTGAATTGCTAACTCCAACTCTTCAGGAGAAGTACCTTTTACTCGATCGACAATCACTTGGTCGATATTCAAAATCGGGATAGCCTGAGCTACAATATTTTCTAAATCTCTTTCTAAATAGCGCTCTAAAACCAAAGCCAGTTCTTGGCTGACAATTCCGAGGGAAGCGCTCATCACCGCTGAAGTTTGCAATCGATTGAGAAGCAACCGCGAAATATTTTCCCAGTCAATAGATTTGCTCAACCCCTCAAGTACGTCTGTACCCCGCTGTTGAACGTAGCTGCGAACGCTGTCGCGCATAGTTTTTCGCAACTGTCTCACAGTCGAAACCGGTAAATTTTGCATCGACAAATTTTGCAGCCATTCCTGAATTCGCCCGCGAATCCCCAAAGAAATAGTTAACTCTGCTAAGCGCTGATTTGTCGCTTCTCTGTCATCAAGACAAAAAGTCCGCAGCCGAGTTAAAGTGTTCCGCAAACCAAACAAATTTGCTACTACCCAATAAGTGCCGCTGGTTTTTTCTCGAAACCCTTCATCGATGATCGAAATATTGCGATCCGTCAAAAAGTCAATTAAAGCCTGCCGCAGCACTTCCGGTGGTATTACTACCTGCAACAACCACTCAGCAAGCTGAGCCGCCTGAGATTCGGTTAGCTGAATCTCCAGCAAAACTTGGTCAAAAATTTGATTTAGCTGAACTTCTAAAAAATCTTCCCGGCGCGCCAAAACTTTGAGAATTCGCGGCATAGATTCCCCCAGCAAATCTCGCAGAATGTTTGCGAGAATTTTAGCGGTTTTTTGCTCGGCGTCGGCTTTTACCTGATCCAGCGCCAACTGCAACAGCCAGAGAATTATCGACTGCATCCGCTCAGTTTGCAGGAGGCGGCGCGCCAAGTTTTGCAGTTCCTGTGGCGTCAGCAGGGAACCCATAATTGTGTCGGAAATTCGCTTTGCTAAACGCTCTTGGTTGCGGGGGATCAAACCTGGAGTGAAAGGCAACTGCCGCCCTTTGATGTAAATAGCTCGATAGGGGCGGAACAGCATTTTGATAGCTATATCGTTAGTGAAATAGCCAATAATTCCTCCCACTACAGGTGGGGCCAACAACAGCCAAATTTCAGACGGATTCATAAATGATTAAAAATAGGGTAAGGTGCACACGGATCGGTACACCCTATAGTTAGATAGCCGATCTAGACTGCAAGCATTTTTAATTTTAAATTGCTTTGCCCAGTACCAATACTCCCATCATAGCTCCAGCAATGGGGTAGTGGGTGGCGGCGGCAAATCCGGCTTTGTTGGCGATCGCCACTTGCTCCTGGCCGATCGGGAATTTTTCTAAACTAGGATTAATGTAAGCATATTCTTGAGTCATGCCAAATTGCTGAGCAATGGGCACTACGAGACTGTCTAAATAAAACTGCTGAAAGCTCCGCATTAGAGAATTGCTGGGGCGGTGGAGGTCGAGAATAGCTGCTTTGGCACCGGGTTTGAGCACGCGGTGCAATTCCTGAAGACTGCGGGGGATGTCAGTCACGTTACGCAAGCCGTAACCCATTGTGGCGCAGTCGAAGTAATTGTCAGCAAAAGGCAAGTCTAGGGCGTCAGCTTCTACCCAGGAAATGGGACTTATAGGGGTGAGAAAAGGTCGATCGCGCCTTGCAGCCACGGCCAATTGTTCGGCGGAAAAATCTACTCCAAATACGCAACCGGTCGGCCCTGCTTGTTTAGCCAGCAACAAAGCTAGATCCCCGCTACCGCAGCACAAATCTAAACAAGTATTTCCCGGGCCCGCACTGCTCCATTTCACCGCCATTTGCTTCCAAATCCGGTGTTGCCCAAAGCTCAACCAGTCGTTCAATTGGTTGTAAACTGGTGCAATTCGATTAAATATAGTTTTAATTTGTTCGGCGTTATTAGTCATCGGTCATTTGTCATTGGTGATTGATAATTTGTAATTAGTCAGCCGGAAAAAATAATTAATCCGTGCATTCATGTCATGCTGTCGCCAGTCATTAATGCTTTTTTATTTGTTAGCGAGCGCTGAGCTTTTGTCGAAACTCATTGGTTTGCTATCATTTTAAACTCAAGACTTAGAGGCAACTAAGGACTAAGGACTAATGACTGATGACTCATGACTGATGACTAATGACCCTGAAAACTCGTCAATACCAAAGCAACTTCTTGAGCGGCGAGGTGAACTGTTGTGAGTTCGTCAGGGCGCAGGGAACAAGGCTGCTTCCACTGCATGGAAATCAGGGCGATCGATCGACCTTTGTGAATCACCGGGATGGTCAGGTGAGCTTGAATGCCGGATTTCTGATAGTGCGGCAGGCTGGCTAAGGCTGTGTCGATCCCAATATTCACAGCACCCTGAATAGTTTGAGAGGTAATTGCTTCTCGAACCAGAGGGTCATCTGCCAGCCAATTTTCCACAGTTGAACCAGTGGTGTGAGTGCCTTGGACTGGTATTAAAACATTTTCTTCCACCAGTTGCAAAATGCAAGAGTCCGCCAAAAAATTATCACTTATAGCAGTAGCAATTGGATCTAAACTTGCTTCCAAACTCGGATAATCCACAGCCGTTTGCATGATTGTGGCTAACAGTTGTATTTGATTTTGGGCGCGATCCAATTCCTCAGTCCGCTGCTTGAGAATTTCATAAGTCTCGGCCGCCTTTTGCACCACCATTTTCAGTTCGTTCGGGTCCCAAGGCTTGGTGATATACTTGTAAACCTGTCCTGAGTTAATCGCATCCACCAAGTCTTCAATGTCCGTAAAACCAGTCAAGATAATTCTGACCGTATTCGGAAACTGGGGCACGGTTTTGCTCAAAAACTCCGTCCCCTTCATTTCGGGCATCCGCTGGTCGGAAATGATGACGGCGACCTCGCCTTCGATGCCGAGGACTTCCAAGGCGCGAATTCCGCTCTCAGCTTTGAGCACGTTAAAATCTCGTCGGAAAGTGCGGTAGAGTAAATCCAGATTGTCTGGTTCGTCGTCTACTACCAGCATTTTGGGCTTTTTCGGTCTGTGTAGGGTCATGAGCTGGCGTTTAATTTGATCTAGCTCTGAAATGGCATTATCCATAACAATACGATAAACTCCCCTTTGTAAATTTAGGCGAGCAACTATTCTGTAACAATAGTCTCATAACTCACTTACTATTAATCTATCGCTCTGCCGCGACACGAGCCTTGCCAGTATCCAACCACACATAACTTAGCGCTAGTTTTTGATTCAATTATGACTGATACACCGCAAGATTCATCCCCTCCTGCATCTGCATCCTCCACAACTGCTGTGGATGCCGAAAAGTTAATTCGATCGCTCCGCCGAAAAGAAGGCACTTGGGTAGAGTGGGGACAGGCCTGCACTGCACTGCTAAAAGCTGGCTACAACTCTCAAAGGATTTTTGAAGAAACTGGTTTTGAGCCAATTCAGCAAAATCAAGTGAGCGTCGCAGCCCAAGTCTACACCAGCATGGTCAATGCTGGGGCTTCAGACGAAGTTCGATCGCACTTCCTGGGCAAAGGTAGTGATATCTTATACGAGTTTCGGATTCTCTCTCAAGTAGAGCGGGCCGGGGCGGCTGCTTTGATGCTAACCCACAATTTGGATGTTGACGATGCTCGCCAAGTTGCTAAAGCGATCAAGGAGTTTTCGCACTTCGGGAGTCTCCCCCAAGGGTTCACAGACACTCCCGGCGATGCTATGGCTTACCAATGCTGGCAATTGGCGAGACAGAAAAGCGATTTGCAAGAGCGATCGCGCTTAATTGCTCGCGGTTTAAAATTAGCTAGCAGCCCAACCGCTAGGGCGCAAATCGAGCAGTTGCTCGTCGATTTTACCGTAGTTTCCAGACGGGAAGCGCCCCGCCTGCCCGTCTACAGGCTCGATACCGAGGAACAATTGCCCCGGATTGTCCCGGTTGTGGGCAAATTGCCGCTTTCTACCAGAGATTTGCTGGCCGTGCCTTTGCCGGAGGAAATAGAGCCGTTCCGAATGGTAAAATTTTCCGGAGCCGGAGCTTGGGTGGCGATTCCCGGATGGCAAGTAATTTTGAACGCTGAAGATCCGGTGGCTGTTTTGGAAATGAGCGATCGATTGCCGGTACCGCTGCAAGGCAAAGTTGAAGAAGTTTTGATTATTGCCGATCGAGCCCAAAGACAGTGGGATGCTGACAGTTATTTCCTCGCCGATAACGGGGGCAATTTAGAATTGTACTGGTTTGAACAATCCCCAGATATTCCTATTTTGGGGCGAGTTGTTCTGGTGATGCGTCCCAAAAAGATTGTGGATGAAGACTATACCAAAGATGGATGGCAAATTGATGATTAGTCAGTTGTTAGTGGTTAGTTGTTAGTTGTCAGTTGTTAGTTGTTGTCAGTTGTCAGTTGTTAGGTATCAGTTGTTAGTTGTTATCAGCCAACAGCCAACAGCCAACAGTCAACAGTCAACAGTCAACAGCCAACAGTCAACAGTCAACAGTCAACTGACTACTGAGGCGGTTTCGGTTCTGGAGTTGTCGGATCAGAATGCTGTTTCTTAAATCGATTAAAGCCGTAAACCGCAGCCGCAATTAACAGAAAATAAGGACTGTAAGCCAACAGCCAAATACCCAAAGCAAACAAACCGAGCGTCAATTCACCCACCGAATGAGTCGCTTTCCCCCAACTTTCTTGCACCCGCAAACCTAGAGTAGGTTCGGGAGTTTGTTGAGCCGATACTGCTGCTTCTAGAGTTAAGCTAATAGTCGAATAGGCTACTTGATTTCGCAAACTTTTTAACTGAGCGTCAATGCGTTCGATCGACTCCCGAATATTGCTCAACTCTTGAGAAACTTTGAGAACATCGCCGACAGAGCCCGATCGCTCCATAATTTTTAACACCATTTCCTCGGATTTGCGGAGGTTCCGGAGTCTAGCCTCGTTGTCAACTAATTGATTGGTAACATCCTCAGCCGTCAGAGAACGGTTCTCTACTGTTCCGAGTTTTGCCAAAGCCTCTAAAGTCGTTTCTAAACGTTCTTGAGGCACGCGAATCTGCACAGACGCGGTTTGGCGGACACTCGAATCCGGCGGCTTTTGATTTTGGAAACCCAAGATATCGCCTTGCTGTTGTTCGACAATATTAGTAACAGATTTAGTGCTGGCGTCAATAGATTTGACAACTACACTGAGTTGGGCTTTTTTAATCAGTTGGGGACGGGTTGCTGGAGTTTCTGCTGCTTTTTTTGATGCACCAGGAGTTTTTGACCTTTGGGCTGCTGGCTCGGGTGCTGGTGCCGATTGTGGAGCCGATGCTGCAACTTGGTTTTCAGGCCTGTTGGATGAAGCCGCGCCGCCTGGAGCGCTGCCGGTCGATTGATCTCCTCCGCAGCTAGGCAAAGCAATGGCTGAAGATAAAGTTAAGAATACCGCCACAGCAAAACGAGTTGTGCTGTTGTTGGCTGGGTTTGGGTTTGGCTTGGGCGGGGGGGAATTGATTTTGAGGTGAGTTTTCATTTGGGTGACTCCTCTAAAAAAGGCTTGGGTATTGAATTTTATGCTGGTTTCAATTTAAGCTTCAATAGATAGTGTTAGTTTAGCCGATACGGAAATGGAAACGGTAGAGGTTGAATACTTTGGGATTTTTAACCGCAGATAAACGCAGATGAACGCAGATGAAAGCCAATAAATATCGGTGTGATGACCGAAAACAATTTGGTCACAAGTCCCCGGATTCATCCGTGGAGCCAGAAAAAAGCTCCTCGCTCCCAATGGCCAGCCCCCGGATTTATCAGGGGGGTCGCTTTATTCAATTCTTTAATCTAAAATCTAAAATCTAAACTCGATTGACGGTGTGGTTCTGGGCCTACGCGATCGCCACTAAAGCAACTCGGTTTCTGATAGCCTTTAAAAAGGCTGAACGCCACAAATATTTTTCTAATCTAAAATCTAAAATCTAAAATCTAAAATCGCATGACAGATGAATTTGATACTGATTTTATGCGATCGACAACCCAGATCGATCGCCCGGATGTAGCCTCAGCGCTTTCAGAATCAGGGTTTGCCGCAGTTTTGCGAGAACAAGCTTGCCTTAAAATTCGCGAAAGCTTGCGTGCGGGCCAGCAGGACATGGCGGATTGGCAAGGCGGCCCCCTTGCTGTTTCGGCGGTTCCGGGGGCTGGGAAGTCTACGGGAATGGCTGCTGCGTCGGCAATTGCGATCGCCCGCAACCAGCTTCACAACCGCCGACAGTTAATTGTCGTGACATTTACGCGATCGGCTGCTGCTAATATTAAAGCTAAAATTCGGGAAAGATTGGCAGAATTGTCTTTATCTCAAGGCGGTTTTGCGGTGCACACTTTGCACGGTTTAGCTTTGAATATTGCGATGCGCCATCCCGATTTGTCGGGTTTAAATTTAGAAAATTCAACCTTAGTTACTCCTACTCAAAGTCACCGATTAATTCGCACCTGTGTAGAACTTTGGATTGCCGAAAATCCCCGCCGATATCAAGTTTTGCTGGAAGGACAGCAATTCGACGGAGAGGAAACGGAGAGGCTGCGACGACAATCGGTTTTGCGGACAGAAATTTTGCCGCAGGTAGCTAAAACTGTGATTCACGAGGCGAAATCTTCTGGTTTATTTCCCGAACAGTTGTTAGAAATGAACGCTCTTGATACTGGGGACGGTTATGAGATTTTAGCAGTAGCTGGGGGTTTATATCAAAAATATCAGGCTTTGTTGAGGAGTCGGGAATTCATCGATTACGACGAGATGATTTTAGCCGCTTTGCGGGTGTTGGAAAATCCGAGGGCGAGGGCGATCGAGCAAAAGCAAGTATTTGCTGTTTTCGAGGACGAAGCGCAGGATTCTACACCTTTGCAGACTCGGCTCTTGGAAACATTGGCGATCGATCCCGATCATCCTACTTTACCTCCCAATTTTATCAGAGTTGGCGACCCCAATCAAGCGATTAATTCTACTTTCACTCCCGCAGACCCGATTTATTTTAACCAATTTTGCGATCGGTGCGAAGTAGAGAATAAGTTAGCGACAATGGACGGCGCAGGTCGCAGCACCCAGGTGATTATCGATGCGGCTAACTTTATGTTGAAATGGGTAAATAGCTCGAAATTAGCGGGAACCGAACAGCCTTTTCGCGACCAAACTATTAAGCCAGTACCCAGCCATGACCCGCAGCAAAATGCAAATCCTGCCCCCATTGGTCGAGGCTTAGAATTGCATACTCCCCGCGATATTTACCATACAATTGAGTTAATTGGCAAGCGGGTAATAGAGTTAGTCGAGGAATTTTTACCGGCCGATTTTGAATTTGGCAGGGATGGCAAAGATATCGCTTCAGGCGGGGAAGCGAGCGATGGGGAAAATAGTGCCAAATTGCCGTTAGAAAATCTGAAATCGATGGCTATTTTGGTGCGGGAAAACAAACAAGGTAAGTTTATCAAAGAAGTGCTGGAAAATCCTCAGAAACACGGATTAAGCTTTGATTTGCGGAAATACGGGATTAAAATTGAGGATGTGGGAGAGCGGGACAGACATTCTCAAGTACCTTGGGAAATCTTAACACTGCTGCAATTCCTCGATCGCCCGCACTCTCCAGACTACCTGAAAGCAGCCTTAAAGATTTTGAGCGATCGGCAACTGATCCCCAAACAAGACTACAATGCTTTTGCGACTAGCCCCGAGCAATTCCTTTACCCAGGCCCGCTAGACCCGCAGCAGTCAGATCCCATTCGCAAATGTCGCTATTTTTGCTGCGGTTTGCTGCAAGCTAGCTTAGAACTGCCACCCTACCAAATCATTTCATTCTTAGCCTTAGCGCTGCAATACGACCAAACAGAATTAGCCACCGCCGACAAATTAGCAGAACGAGTAGCAATCCAAACAGCCGGCAACAATTCAATGCGTAATATTTTGGATGTACTGAGCGAAATTGTCAGTTCCGAAAGATTTGAACCTGTGGATGCAGACGACAAAATAGAAGAACGCTATACCAGCAAAGGTCAACTAACAATTATTACCATGCACAAAGCCAAAGGATTGGATTGGGATTGCGTATTTTTGCCGTTTCTGCACGAACAAACCATCCCCGGAAATTTGCGAGTTTTGCCGCAAACCCGATTTTTAGGAGATTTCACTTTAGCAGAGGTAGCGAGAGCACAAATTCGAGCAAGTTTGCACGAAAAATATCCTTTACCAAATCTAGGCGAAGCCTGGGAACAAGCAGGTTATTTGAAAACAGCAGAAGAGTTTCGACTGCTATATGTGGCGATGACCAGAGCAAAAAGCTTGCTGTGGATGGCGGCGGAGAAAAAAGGGCCTTTTACTTGGAACAAACCGGAGAATTTGCAGGAGCAAAAACCTTGTCCGGTAATGCCTGTTTTGAAGCAGAGATTTCCGAGTAATGCGATATAAAACAAGTAAGAAGTAATCAGTAATAAGTAGCTCGTTCCCGGCTCTACTCATGGATGACAACTTAAGCTGAAGTTCCCCCATTTTGGGAAGTTTTAGCTTCTCTCCAAGCCTCGGTATATAATGCTTTGAGTAACCTGCGACTCGTTTAACCTAAATTACTAGAAATATCCAGGGACGCTTACCCTAACCCTCTGGTTAGTACAACTAAATACACATCCTTGTGCAGGCTCGACAAGGGGATCATCTCACTTTTGATGCGCGGTATTGACGGTAATATGAATTTCATATATTTCCCGAAACTCTTTCTTCATCTAATACGCAAGTCTCCAGCATTCTGATTGTTTTAAGGTGGCTGCTAACCTGTAAGTTTGCTCATAATTCAGGTTGCTTTGATTACTCAACAATAAATATTTGCTGCCTCTATCTGTAATTCCTACTGCTCAACTCTCGCTCGTTGCCGCCCTTAGCTCAAAAGGGTGTTTCTGCCTTTAGGTATAACCTGTCTCCCAACTGCGGATGCTCAAAAGAAAGTTCCCGCGCGTGCAAGTGTAGCCGCTTCGCAGCAGCCAGACATCCGTAAAGCCGATCGCCCAAAATCGGAATCCCTAACCCTCGAACATCCGCTGCATGAACCCTCAATTGATGAGTGCGTCCCGTCAGTGGCAAAAACTCGACGCGATCGCAATTTCCCTCCCTCCCCATTACCTGAAAGCGAGTAACGCTGGGTTTTCCGCACTCCCAATTGACTTGCTGGTAAGGGCGATTTTCTGGATCGCCCCAAAGTGGGAGAGCGATCGTCCCTGCGTCAACATTTACAGTACCCGAAAGCACCGCTTCATAAACTTTGTGAACCTGCTTTGTTTCAAATTGCTGTCTGAGTTGACTGCTAGTTTCTTTGTCCCGCGCCAATAGCAAAATACCCGATGTTTCCCAATCTAAACGATGCACCGCATTCAAATCCAAACTATCCGGTAACAAGTTACGCAAACGACTAAAAACACTATCTTGATTTTCCAAATAACGACCGGGAACTGACAGCAAGCCAGAGGGTTTATTAACCGCGAACAACCATTTGTCTTCATAAATAATCGGTAGCATTTGCGTAACGGGCAAGATGCCCGTTCCACAATAAATATTATGGTTTTTAGGGCGGGCTTCAACAGCCCCTACATCTAGAGGTTCTGCGTCCACAATATGTATTTTGGTAACGGGCAAGATGCCCGTTCCACAAGAAATATTATTGCTTGTGGGGAGTAGGGGTTGGGCTTCTAGCCCGCCCGTCAAACCCTCATTTATATTAGAAACAATCTGATTTTGAGCCAATCCTGACAGCAAAAAACCCATCAACGGCTGACACCGATCGCCACAAGCACCATAAAATTCTCCCTGTATCTTATCCCCCGATGGCGGCCCCCACCAAAACTCAGCCATTGCCAGCGGTTTCAGATTGTTTACTGCCGCGTAGTGGAGCAATTTTGGCGCGCAACAGTCGCCGGTGCCAGTGGGAATAGAATTGGTTGGCATCAATGAGGAGAGCGATCGCGATTTCCCCAAAAAATTCACCAGAGTGTAAGCCGCGTGCATTTGTGTCTGAAGTTCGCGGGAAAGTTCTTTTCGCTGCTGTTTCAGCGCCCGCATCCGCCGATCCGCAGCTTCAATTAATTGTTTTAGCGGCTGCAATGTTTCATCCCGCTGTCGTTTCAATTGTCTGCGTTCAATTTTTTCCAAACGGCTTTCTTGATTCAGTTGTTCCAGGGCAATTTCTAGTGTTTCTGCTGGGAGAGTTTGACACAGTAACTGGCGTTTTTCATCTCGCTGCAGCTTGCGATTGCGGTGGCGATCGCTCAGAACTTGCATTTGCACTTCAAACTCCCGAAATAAGGCTTCATACTCTTGTCGCTGCGGGAGTTGATTCAGTGCAATAAGTTCCTGTTTCATCGCCTCCAATTGAGTTAACGTGCGGGCTTCTTCAAAAGCAACTCGATCTCGTCCCGGAATCGGTGGCACCCAGCCCTCAACAATGCTGCAACCGTTCAGCAGCCCGGAAAATGCTTTGAGTATCCGCTGTTCCCCCGAAGGCATCTCCACCAGTAATATGCCGTACATCTTCCCTTCGCGATCGTAGGAATCGTCAGCCGCAAGATACCGCATCAAACCCCGGGCGAGATCCTCAGACATTCGAGTACGCGGCAGTCTCACCAGATCCCCGCTTTGAGGACAACGGCCTTCGTACCAATAATTCGGGTGCGAGTCGATCGACTCCCAATGACAGTCAGTGAAATCTAAAAGCGTGTGCAACTCTAGCATCTTCAATTTGGTTTTAAACCTGAATTAGGGCATATGTGCTTGTGTCCTCGATGCTTTCGGTCAATCGAAAATCGAAAATCGAAAATCGAAAATCGACTGACCGTATCTTACAGGGGTGTACCGAAAGTGGGAAGGGTGCATAATTTTATACCTACTCGAATCAAGTAAAAAGGATTTGTCGCACCAAGCCTGATATGCTAAATTTGTTTCAAAACAGCAGCGATATTAAGAAAAGCATAAGTTAATATATAAGACCGCAAGCTTGTTATCCCACTAAATTTTTTATGTGAAAGGCGTATGCCAGACCTCTCGACTTCGGCTACAGAAAACTCCTCAAACCCCCAACCAGCTCTGCTGCCGCCGATTTTAAGAATTTTTGCAGCATTTCCCGATTACGATCGGGGCAATAGATTGTACGCCGCAGGAAGGTACGAAGCGGCAGTCATTTGCTACGGAAAAGCGGTTCAAATTAAGCCGGACTGGGCCCGGGCGTGGCTGAATCTGGGCAAAGCTTACAAGCAACTGCATTCCTACGCAGAAACCGTAGCCTGCGCCGATCGAGCTACAGCAATTAATCCCGAAGAATACTGGGCTTGGATGCTGCGCGGGACAGGGCTGTTAAGTTTGCAAAATCACTCAGAAGCGATCGCGGCTTTCGACACCGCAATTCAAATCAATTCAGAAAAGCACGAAGCTTGGTATCAGCGAGGCCGAGTTTTAGAGGAATTGCAGCAGTGGGATGCAGCCGCAAGCTGTTACAAAAAAGCAACCCAACTTCATCCGAATTTGCCCGCCATGTGGTACCGGCAAGGTAACGTGTTGGTTCAAGCGGAGCGCTATCCTGAAGCCGTGGCCGCTTTCGAGCGCGCGCTGAAACTCGTCCCGACTAATTGGGAAGCTTGGCTGAACCGAGGTTTGGCTTTGATGAAAGCCGAACGCTACGCTGAAGCTGTAACTTCATACGATCGCGCCATTCAACTGCAACCGCAAAATAGTCTGGCTTGGTTCAATCGGGGCATTGCTTCCGCAAAATTGCACAAATATGCAGAAGCGGTGACAGCTTACGAGCGCGTACTGCAAATGCAGCCCAACGACTGCGAAGCTTGGTTTTATAAAGGAATGGCCCTCAAACACCAGCGGGCAGACGCGGCAATTGCTTGTTTCGATCGGGCAATTCAAATTAATTCTTTTTATCCCGAAGCCTGGATCGGGCGCGGTCAAACACTGTCAGAATCGAGAGATTTTGAAGGGGCGATCGCTGCTTTTGACCAAGCCGTTCAAATTAATCCGAATTTCCCCGAAGCTTGGCTGGGTAGAGGCATCGCCCTGGCAGGATTGGAACGCTACAAAGAGGCAATTATCGCTTACAGCAATGCCCTACAAATTGAAGGTAATTTTCTAGAAGCTTGGAACTTGCGAGGGGAAGCTCTGGAAAAATTACAGCAATACGAAGAAGCGATCGCCTGTTTTGATAAAGTAATCTCTCTGACTTCAGAAGCAGAAATTACATCAAAAGTAGGGTTGCAGCAAGGCGCAGCGCTGGAAAAATTGCAGCGTTACGAAGAAGCCGTCGCAGCTTACAACCGCGTACTAAAAATCGTGCCAGACAATTTTGAAGCTTGGTTGCAACGCGGCAACGCTTTGTCAAAATTGCAGCAGTACGAACAAGCTCTAGCATCATACGATCGAGCAATTACTGTCTGGCCGGATAACTATCAAGGCTGGGTACAGCGAGGTCTGATCCTAGGGGAAATGCAGAATTATTCCCAAGCACTCGTCGCTTTTGACCAAGTGATTCAACTCAAGCCAGACAACTGGGAAGCTTGGGCGCAGCGGGGCGACGTTTTGCAAAAATTGCAGCGAACTCAAGATGCTATTAGTTCTTACGGAGTCGCCCTCGAAATCAAACCCGATTACTACGAAGCTCTAGTCAGTCGAGAAGAATTGAGACTCAAGGACGCGATGTCAGGAAAGTGGTAAGGGGAAATTGATAGATAGTTTTGATTTTTGAAATTGCTTTGTTCCTCGTAATACTGCGCTGGGGTAAAGCTTGAACTATTTAACTTAAAACTAAAAACTTTCCGTCTTCTCTCTTCCTCTGCGTTCTCTGCGCCCTCTGCGGTTGATAAAAAAAATCTAATTCCCAAAGCAATGAGTATTGCTATATCCGCCAGAATATCCCGATCGTAATTAATGATATTCGATCCGTTAAAATAACCTTGAGCAAGTTGAAAACCTACGTAAAAAAGCTTTGAGTTGTTACCACCAATATTCAATAAAATTAAAATTTGGTGAATAAGGTGATTGGTAAAGAACACTACCGCCGATCGATTGAATCAATGGTTCAATCGAAGCCGCTTGGTGAGCTGAAACATTATCCATGAAAACAACTGCACGCCTTTTTGTTTCCTTACCCATTTCCCTGACATTGTTGTGAAATTATCGTGTTTTGAAAAAAATCCACCCATTCAGGCGTTAAAGAGGCTCACCCAGCCTGCTTAACCTAGCTCCCTAGCAACAATCCAAAAGAGCCGGAGACAACTTCTCCTCTAGCCTTTGTGGGTTATCTAAAGAAATAATTTCGGCTTCATCTTAGATTGGCTTATGAATAATACAAAACTGCTTATCCTAGCCACGATGGGTTCATGGCGGTACTATCAAATTGGTTGGTAGTTTTATAAAGTTCGTATTGCCCTTTTGCTGCCGCCTCGCGAGTGCGATTAAGCATTGCTGCAACTTGTGCTCGATCCATCGGCTTAAACGTGCGAGCGGCCTCAAACGCTTGATCGAGGAGTTGCATACTATCAATGCCAGTAATCACGACTGAAGTAGGCAGATTCATCGCATAGTGGAGACATTCGATCGGGCTTACTGTATTACTTCTAAGCACGTAGGGGTCGCCCATAGATTTCATCCCCAATACACCTATTTGGTTCTTCACCAGCACCGGCAGAACTTGTTGCTCAAAACTTCTAAAATGAGCGTCCATCACGTTCAGCGGCATCTGTACCGCGTCAAAACGGAAATTGTTTTGAGCGGCAATTTCCATCACTCGCAGGTGAACCAAAGGGTCTTTGTGTCCTGTAAACCCGATGTAGCGAATCTTGCCCGCCTTCTGCGCTTCTACTACGGCCTCCATAGCCCCGCCGGGAGCAAAAATGCGATCGGGGTCTTCCATCCGAATAATTTCGTGATGCTGCATCAGGTCAATGCGATCGGTCTGCAACGCTTTCAGTGACTCATCAATCTGCATCATCGCAGCGCCCTTGGTGCGGCCGTCAATCTTGGTCATCAGAAACACCTTTTGTCGGTAGCCATCCTTGAGCGCTGCACCCATCCAGCGGTGGCTGCGTCCGTTGTGATAGTCCCAGGAATTGTCCATGAAATTGATGCCGCGGTCGATCGCACTGCGAATGAGCTTAATACTGTCTTGCTCCTCTCGAAGCCGTCCGATATGGTGTCCCCCCAAGCCAATTGCAGACACTCGCTCTCCTGTGCGCCCCAGCGTCCTGTAACTCATCTCGCCACTTTGGGTTTGACCTTGGGCAACTGCACTTTCAGCGTATACTTGGGTCGGTTCATCTTGAGCTAACAAAGGTTTAAAAAACCCTTCGGAAGCAGCCAGCCCTGCTGCAACTAAACCCGAAGCAGAAGTTACCTTTAACAACTTGCGTCTGCTGATATTCATAAATGCCTTCTTCAAGAAACTACTAGGACTCACTCACCGCTTCGCTGCACTAAAGAGTTTTGAATTTAAGATGTCTCAAAATCCAGAGCGCAGTCGGGCTGCAACTTCCCCGACTGCCTACTTTGCCTAATCAATAGTAATGATGAAATTTCTAGTTTTAAGAGTTCCTAGACCCGCCAGCGAAGGCTTTTAACTCAATAGCATCGTGACTGCAAAACACGCGCACATCTTTACTATGTTCCACCGATAATGCGTGCAGTCGGCCTTGATTGAGCAACCGAGCCTTGCGATCGACCTCCATCATCCATTGGTAGGCGCGCAGACCGGGCGTGCAGCGTCGGTTAGCGGCATCCATCTCGTGTCGGTAGAAATAGGCATCGCCTGCGTGCAGGAGCCAGCCATCGGGTGTATCAATGGCAATGCCAGCATGACCGCGCGTGTGCCCCACCAACGGGATTAGCAAAATCTCCGGCGGCAACCCGTCGAGGTCGCGGACTGCTTCAAAACCGAACCAAGGTTCGCCACCCGCCGAATAGTATTTCCACCGTTTGACTTCATCCCACTGCTCCGGACGATAGCGCCTTTTTGTGATGAAACCGTGCCGATCCTGTGCGGCATCGATTTCAGCCTGCATGACGTGTACCGTTGCTTCAGGGAAATCCTCTAGACCACCGGCATGATCGAAATCGAGGTGGGTGAGTACAATATGGCGCACATCGCTTGGTGAAAATCCGAGCTGTTCAATTTGATGGATTGCCGTGTACTTGCGATCGAACTGGATATTATTAAAGTGGACGAAAAACGGGCTGAGCCGAGAGTAAGGGGACTGGATATCCCGCAATCCGAAGCCGGTATCAATCAGAACCAGTCCCTGATTCGTTTCAACGAGCAGACAGTGGCAGACGAGGTGAGCCGTCAAACCCCGACTGAAGCCATCGAAAAGCGCCCCACCAATGGGACACATACAGCCACAATTGAGATGATGAATTTGCATAAATATTCTGTATTACATTACTTAGGCTATAACCATTTATTCCTCAGTTCGCATCCCAGGCGGATGCTACATAATGGCATTGATGAACGCCTGCTCAAACTGTGCTAAATCGGCACTACTGGGAGAAGTAAACACGCTTTTATCGGCAGCAATCTTGCAATTATCTGCGATATTTACTTTCTTTAAATCTCCACATAAGAGTAGTAAGACGGGCGGAAATTATTGGTTAGCAGATCCCGGTTCAGTAAGTAGACTGTGCAGTTCGGCATTGACGGTATCAGGCAAAACTTTGCTCGCGTTGGCCAGGATCTTTGTCTTGAGTGAACCTGCAATGATGTTGTCCTTACCGGCCATCAAGGCTTCAAATCCCTGCTTGGCAACCTCGGCTGGATCATCTTTCTTGTCTGCGCCCGCCTTCGTGTCATCCATTCCCGCCCGATGGAAGAAGTTAGTATCGGTTGGGCCGGGCATCAGCGAGGTGACAGTTACACCTGTATCTTTTAACTCATTGCGGAGTGCCTCCGAAAACGAGTGGATGAAGGCTTTGGATGCTGCATAGACTGCCTCGAATGGCCCCGGCATTAGGGCGGCAATCGACGAACTGAATAGAATCCGTCCCTGGCCGCGATCGACCATATCCTTAACTACCCGTTTAGCCAAATGCACAGAGGAGACAACGTTGAGGTTTATCAGATTTAGTTCGTCCTTCAAGTCTGTCTCGCGGGCAAAGTCGCCCCCGACGCCGACACCGGCATTAATTGCGATCGCATCCACTGGCCGATTAGTCGCTTTTATCTGGTTGTAGAGCGTCTCAACACCGTCGTAGGTAGCGAGGTCTGCCTGCACTGTCTCGACTTTGGCACCGAGCCCCTCAAAGGCTTGAGCCGCTTCATTGATGCTCGCTCCGGTGGCGGTGACTAGGAGATCGAATCCGTTTTGAGCGAACTGTTTGGCGAGTTCGTAGCCGATACCGTTAGAGGCACCCGTCACGACAGCCAAGGGCCGGGTCAACGAACTGTTTATAACCATTTAAAATCCTCTGTAACTGCTTCACGCTCGTTTGTCTAGGCTTGCTTCTCTCTGTACTAGACAATCTTTGTGGACTCTGGGCTTTCAACTTTTATAATGCTAGGGAGGTAGGAGTGCGATCGCATCTTTCCTAGGACATAAGCTGTTAGACATTTAAATACGGTATAATCGAAAACCAAATTCATGCAATTAGTGTAAAAATGCCAGCATATAATCATCTCATAGAAAGAGCAAATATAGAAACTACAGAAAAGCTTAAAAAATGAATAAAATGAAAATTTTAGATCAATGAGTAGGTTTTTATTATTAACGACTAATCCAAAATATAGCTAATGTTTCTGATTTTTTTAATTTTCAATAAAGTGTCCTCTTATTGCATTTAGGCAAAGCCCGACAATGTAGCAAGTCTAAGAGATGAACATATAAATATCGTGAAATATTGTTAAATGATATCACCCAAGCGCCCAACAATTAGGATATATAAATTTGGCAGGTGGACATTTCAAAGATTTGGTTCTCATTGACATACTAGCGTCACTACCAAATTAACTAGCTTACAAATACAACCAAAAATATTTTCTCTAAGCGACTCACGATAATCAACTATCTTGTTTGTTTAAAAATCAGTTCGTGTCTCTAAGCCCTCACCTATTGTCTTCCCCACTCTCGAAAATTCAATTTTTTTTGTATTTGTAAGTGCGACATTTTTTTACAATATATTGAGAGCCGCAACGGGGACATTTCATAAGCTAAAACTGAATCTATTGTGAATAAAAATTACAAGTAATTTTCCTCTGTATGCAGGAAGACCCGCCATTCAAAAGGGCAATTCTGGTCAAGTCGCTCTATCTCGGGTGAACTTTGATGTCTATATGTATAAAATGCGCGTAGATATGACTAATAACTCTTTTGAGAATTATTTGGGAACCGCCATTATCGGGGGCTAAATCGGATGCGATGAGAGACGGGAGATGGAAGATGGGACATTGACTCGGAAGATTAATGCTGGGCTAAAAACATTTATCTCTGGTGGAACGGGCAGGAGGCTTGTCCAGGGAGAACAGTGCGTGATGTCAGTTATAACTGAATCTCAAGCACTGTTCTCAATCAGACCCAATCAACCTGGTAACAGCGACGAAAAATCTCAGATATCAGGTCGATCGCGCAGCAAGAAACCAAGCGGATGACGCCAAGAGTGTAAGATGTCACTTATCACGAATACTTTCTGTTGGCGATTGCCCGACGGCACCGAAAATTGAAAATTATGACAGCCAATTGCTGATTCTGGTGGCTTCATGTTATAGTGGTTTTCCAAGAATTAAATTCGGTGGCGTAGTTTGTTGGTGTTTATTTACAAGCGTCTCTCCGAATCTAAATCTCTGCACCCTAATGATTCTGGAGATTTTATGTCGATTTACGTGGGTAATCTTTCATATGAGGTAACATCAGACGACCTCAACGAAGTATTTGCCGAGTACGGTACTGTAAGCCGCGTCCAAGTGCCAGTGGACCGGGAAACAGGCAGGATGCGGGGTTTTGCTTTTGTGGAAATGGCAAGCGAGGCAGAAGAAGCAGCAGCCATCGCAGCTCTAGACGGTGCTGAGTGGATGGGCCGCGACTTGAAAGTCAACAAAGCCAAACCTCGCGAAGACAACAAACGCTCCTCGGGCGGCGGCGGCGGCTGGGGCGACAAAGAGCGCTCTTCACGACGCTACTAAGCTTTGACACTGAAAATTTGAGTTTTGGTAGTTGACTGCAGGTGCGAATGCTGCTTTTTTTTCGGGTTGTTCGATCGACCCATCAAATAAAACTCCCAAACCTCTAAATCAGTTTTGCCCCCTCCTTGGAGGGGGCTTTGTTTTTGGCGAAAAATCCCGCGAGGTACGTCGGCGGTGCAGTTCCCACTCTAGTTCGTGATTCGACAGCCTCTTAACTGCTTTTTTTAAGAGGCTGTCGGGATTTCGCGGCTCGACTCCTGTAAATTATCAAACTAGAATTAAGCAGCAAGAAAAGTTAGAATAACGGCAAAACTGAATATTGCCTAGAACAGCAAAACTATCTTTACCGAAGATTAGTCGAGAAAACCAGCCGAATATCAGCCAATATCTTGATTTTGCCTCAATAAAGATGTCCAAGCTCTACAGCACGGCGGAACTCATTAAAATCCTCGAAGAAGAGCGCCAAGCCTGCTTGCATGGGCGGCGCCTCAACTTGACTGAAACTCCTGCTACAGGCAACCCCGTGATTGACCGCTTTCTCAAATCTGAGGGAGTTCAGAAGTTCACTGCTTATCAAAATTTTAAGGCTGCCGTGCACGAATACCAGCGGGAACATCAGGTTTCTGGGATTGTCTGGCGGGAAATCGCAGTTAAAGGCAATACTCTACGCTATCCGGCAGTGGATGACGAATTAATAGCTCTACCGGTTGATTTGATCACGCTGAAGGCAGCTAAGATTGCTATGTTGGAATTCTGGCAGCAGGTAACTGCCGGGATGGATTTGTATTTAAGCATTAACAACGGGAAGGATTTTCGATCGATCGAGTCGGTTGATGTAGAGGCTATAGCCCAGCGCACAGAATGGGCCAGTCTCTCGAAGTGGGAAAAGTTGGATTTTCTAGAAATTTTGTTGCAGTTGGGCTGGGGGAAGCCGGAGGAAGCTTATTATAAGCGGGGATGGCCGACATCGGGCAGCGAGTACATTCACGCCGTCAAACCCGGACAGCGGCCGATTTGTTAATTGGTAATTAGTAATTGGTAATTGCTAAGAGTCAAATACTTTGGTAAACTTACTCAGAGCAATACTTCGGACAGTTTTTCAATAGAGACAGGATAGCGCCCTTATCCCTGAATCCAATTAATTATGGTTGGAAGCGGTTGCGACTTTTTATGAGCGCGCTCCAAACACCAATTATTGTATTGTAGGGATTGTCTTTTTGAGATACTTGCCGCGATTTAGAGCCGATTTCTACCCAAGAGAAAACTAACATGAGAAAACTAAGTTTATGGGGGCAACAACTCAGCCTAATTTTGGGGGGAATTATGGCGGGTGTTTTCCTGGGAGAATTAGCTCTTCATCTGGGGGGAATTAAAGGTCTGAAAAAGCCCAGTGAGCCTGTCTCTTTTGAGACCTACAGATTAGACGATCCCGCTGGAGCTTGGTCATTGAATCCGGGCGCGTCTTTCGAGTGGCAGGGTGAAGGGGAGCGCTCCTTCATCCAGGCGAATAAAGATGGTTTACGCGATCGTGAACATACGAAGGAGAAACCACCAAAAACTTTTCGGATCGCGGTGGTGGGAGATTCCTTTGCCGAAGCTTTACAAGTGCCGATGGAAAAGACTTTTTGGTGGAAAATGAGAAAGCAACTCAATAAAAAATGTACTGCGTTAGGCGATGGCAAAGTTGAGGTAATTAATTTTGGGGTTCAGGGTTATGGGACGGCTCAAGAACTAATGACTTTGCGCCATAAAGTCTGGAAATATTCTCCCGATTTAGTGATCTTAGCTTTTTACCCGGGCAACGATCTTATTAATAATTCAAAAAAACTTGATTTTTATCAACGTCGGCCCTATTTCGTCTATAAAAATGGTGAATTAGTCCCAGATATGTCATGGGTTAAAATGTCACCTAAAGAACATGAATATTTGAATTTTTCCCTGGTTGATTATCTTCCCACTTGGTGGGTCAATAATTCACGCATTTTGCGGTTAGTCAGACAAGTTGATTTAGAGAATAAGAAACGTCTGCTTGATGCCACAGAAAAAAAACGATTTTCTAAGAACTTTCAAGAACCTATTGATCCAGAATGGAAAGAGGCTTGGCAGGTGACAGAAGGATTAATTTCACTAATGAATCAGGAAGTTAAGGCAAAAAAGGCAGATTTTATGGTTTTGATTGTCAGTACGGGATCTCAAGTCCACCCCGATCCTATAGCTCGTCAAGGCCATATGAAACAATCTGGCATTAAGGACTTGTATTATCCTAATCAGAGAATCAAATCCCTTGGCGATACCCTCAATATTACGACCTTGGATACAGTCCCGCGATTGCGAGAGTATGCAGAAAAAAATAAAACTTGCGTACATGGCTTTCCCAATGCTCTACCCTGTGAAGGCCATTGGAATAGTCAAGGCCATGAGCAAGTTGCTCAACTTATGGCACAACACTTATGCGATAAGTTCCAAGCAGAGCCTTCGGGTTCCACAAAAAATAACGCCCTAGTGAAGTAAAATTAATATGATTCTCC
Source organism: Microcoleus sp. MON1_C5 (assembly GCF_036701875.1). Taxonomy (NCBI): domain Bacteria; kingdom Bacillati; phylum Cyanobacteriota; class Cyanophyceae; order Oscillatoriales; family Microcoleaceae; genus Microcoleus; species Microcoleus sp. MON1_C5. Next base: position 159,101 of record NZ_JAUBRN010000002.1, read on the forward strand.
CCATTCGTGTCAACTTAACGTCAAACGTAATACCGGTCTGCTGTTTGACTATTAGGGTTCGATCCCCCCTAGCCCCCCTTCTTAAGCTATGCGGTACCCACATCTTCCTTAACAATCAGGAAAGCCTTGTTTCACAAGGCTTTCCTGATTCATTTTCCCACCAGCATTGACAATTTGACACTTATGTTTGTTGATAAAAAGTCAAGTTTATTGATAACTGGTGATCGAGGAATGGGGGTTTGAGAGCGTAAGAGCGATCGCTCTCCAAAAGTTAAGAAAGATGGTTATAAAGCATAGCTTCTTAAGGGGGATTTAGCGAGATATAGACTCACGTAAAACCGATATTTATCAATGGTTTCACTCTTAAGTTGACACCAATGATCGCGGCCCGGTGTCCTGACTGTGGGTAATATCTGAAGAACTCATTTATTAACTTCTGACATCTGACAAAGCATCAAGCCAAACCACTGATTGGGATCGGTCCAAACTTGCACCGGCATTAAACCACGCTGCGAAAGTTCTTCCTTTACAGTATTGAGATTAAACTTGCGCGATATTTCGCTGCGGATAGTTTCTCCCGCTGCAAATTCAACAGTTAAATTGAGAGAACGCAACTGCACAGTTTGCGTTTTTTTACTTTTTAAGTGCATTTCAATTTGACATTCCTCTTGATTGTAAAAAGCCCAATGCTCGAACTGTGCTAAATCAAAATTTCCCTCAAATTTTCGATTTAAATGCCGCAGCATATTCAAGTTAAATGCCGCCGTTACTCCTTGACTGTCATCGTATGCAGGCTCTAAAATATCTTTAGATTTGTCCAAGTCAATTCCCAGCAAAAAATACTCTCCCGGCTGCAATGCACCGACAATTTGCGAGAAGAACAAATCGCATTCTTGAGCGTTGAGATTGCCGAGGGTACTGCCGAGAAAGCAAATCATTCGGGTTGGCAACGGCGACGGTGCAATTTTAGCTAAGGCTAATTCGTATGTGCTGACAAGTCCGTGAATCTGGAGCGACGGATAATCTGCCAACAGTTGACAAGCGCTGCTTTCTAGGATAGTAGGACTGATGTCGATCGGCAAATAATGCAGGGGATACTCCAGTTGACTGTAAGCATCAAGGAGAATCCGAGTTTTTGTGGAACTGCCGCTGCCGAGTTCGACGATTTCGCAGGGGCCAGTTAAATTTGCGATCGCCCCCGCGCACCCCTGCAAAATAGCCGTCTCAGTGCGTGTCAAGTAGTATTCCGGCAACTGGCAAATCAACTCAAACAGCTTCGAGCCGCGATCGTCGTAGAAATACTTTGGAGGCAGGGATTTGCGGGTTTGAGTCAACCCGCTAACTGCATCGCTGCCAGCATTGATTTCTGCGGGTGTCAGTGCCGCAGCGCTCACCAGTCGCTCTAAGTGCAGCCGGTTTTCCTTCGTTAAGGCTGAGTTGGTTGTGTCGGACAGTCTTGGGGATTTCATAAAGTAATTTTTAGATGCACATATCGGTATAGCACGCAGTCGCGTTGCCAAATATCGCGCTCAAGTCAGATTTTTCCTGCCGATCTGGGTTCTGTATTGTCTCACCGGATGGCGATCGCATCCACAATTAAAACTTAAAATTTCTCCACAAAAATTATTAAATAATTAACCAAACTTGTTTTATTTGAGCTTGTTACATGGAAAAAAGTTAGGCATTTCGCAAACAAGTTTCGTTGCAAATACCCTGTCCAGGCATTTATAGGATGTCCGTAAAATAAGCGTTATAAGGCAAGTAGTGAGGGCTAAAGTCCTCTGAAAACTGCGAGGACTTTAGTCATCACTACGAACCAATTTGATTGCAGTTATCATTACCTAGCGAACTACTTAGCGCACCGAAAACCAGCAATAATTTGCCGCACGCCCGGATAGTACCAATTCCGAAAGGTCGATCGCAGTGCCTGCGGAAAAGTCGCCCAACTCCCCCCTTTCAAAACCCGGTGTTCTCCATCAAAATAAACTTGAGAATAGCCCCTGTAAGGATAACTTTCAAATCCCGGATAGGCGTCAAAGGTTGAAGCAGTCCACTCCCAAACATTGCCTAACATATCGCAGCAGCCGATCGCACTTGCTCCTTTGGGGAAGGCATCAACTGGCGAGGTATTGGCAATATTATTGCCGTGATTGCACAGGCTGCCGTTTGGCTGTTCTTCTCCCCAAGGATAGATGCGATATGTTTGATTTGTGGCATCCCAACTCGCAGCTTTTTCCCATTCTGCTTCCGATGGCAAACGCTTGCCAACAAAGTTGCAGTAAGCTTCGGCTTCGTACCAACTCACGCCGCAGACTGGATGGTTGTTGAAAGCTGGATTTTCTGACCAGTAAAGCGGTTGAGAGACGGCTTCGCCTTGCAGCCATTTCCAGCCGTCCGCTGACCACCAATCAGGGTTTTGATAGCCGCCGGATTCCATGAAATCTCGGTATTGACGGCAAGTGACGGGATAGCGATCGATCGAGTATGCTTCTAAATAACACAGGTGGCGCGATCGCTCGTTATCCAAAGCCTCAGCAGCATCGCTTCCCATGTAAAATTCCCCGCCCGGAATTTCAATCGCCTGGGAATCCGTAATTTGTAATTGGTAATCTGCAATTGGTAATCGGTAATTGGAAATTAATCTTCCTTCTTCCTTCTTCCCTCTTCCTTCTTCCTTCTTCCCTCTTCCTTCTTCCTTCTTCCCTCTTCCTTCTTCCTTCTTCCTGTGCATTTGCAACACGAAAGCAACTGTTTCGCAGTGCTGGCTTTCGTGCTGAATAATAAACCGCCAGAGACGTTCTTGCTCGTCTATCGGCGCTACTTCCAAATAATCTAACACCTTTTTTCTCACCGCGTCCAGATATAATTCAACTTCAGGTAACGTCGGCAGAAAAACCCGTTGTTTTTTCGGCAAAATATCAGCAGCAAACAGTTGGTGATACTGAGGCAAGACAGGTTCCAAGCCAGCACATCGTTGCAACAGCCACAAATCCTCAGTATAAGCAATGTGACCTAAGTGCCAGCCAACCGGACTAAAATCAGGATGAGCTTGGCGGCAAAAAGTATCATAATCGATGTCTGCAAATAGCTTGAAAGTGCCGCGCCGACACTGCTGCAAATCGCGATATATTGCCTCTCTACAAGATTGGATAGATTTCGATATCACGCTCTACTCCGGTACTGATAATGCTCTGGACTGGGCACTCGTGCCAATTGCCTGCAAATAAAGGTTCAGAAGCAATGATGACAGAATTCGGGAAATTTAAATCGTCCCGCAGCCAATAGAGGGAAGGAGGGGTTTTTTGGGCAGCAAAGCGAGAGGCAACGAGCTGGTGTCCGTCGCTGATAATGATATTAGCTGAAAATTCTACTTGGTGAGAGTTGGCTAGCTCTGCCACAGTTTTCAGCGTGTTTTGCAAAGCAGCTTCTAGAGTCATATTGGCGGCTGTCAATTCATTGACGAACAAGCCGAAGATATGCTCTGAATCGGTAGTGCCGTTAATTGATTGATAAATGGTATCGGTGAGTCGATCGCGAATTGGTCTGTAAAGAGTTTGCCGAAAATTCTTCACGAAGCCGTTGTGTACGAACAGCAGGCGATCGTTCTGAAACGGCTGACAGTTGCTCAAATCTACAGCTTGTCCTGAAGTTGCACTGCGAACGTATCCGATCGCGCATCCGGATTCAACGTATCGACTGATACTCGGAAGGTTAACGTCGCTCCAAATTGGCTGTACATTTTTATAGGTGAACGGGTCAGTATCTAGGTGCGGGTGATACCAACCAAGACCAAAACCGTCAGCATTGAGTACGCCAGAAGTCATTTCGCGGGGATCGTAACTCTGCACAATTAGGGAATGTTCCGGCTTGTACAGAATAGCATCGAGTAAAATCGGCTCCCCGAGGTAGCCAAGCAAACGGCACATAAAATTTTTGCAGCAATGTGATTAGCATTGTAAGTCATTAGCCGAAAAATTGCCCGAGCGGGCATCTTCAGGGCTGGGAACAAGGTTTTTTGTAGCCCGCTGCCAGCATCGCAGTACAAACGATACAGTTAAGGTAGAACCCCTGCAGCAAAAGGAGACTCTTGAATGTTCCTCGACGAACTCATCCCAATGGCCCAAGAATTGATCCAACAGCCGATCGCCTTCGCGGGCGGATTTTTATCTGGCCTGCTTCGACTCAACCTTCACGAAGATCCCGTTAAAAGCTGGATCGACGAGCAAGCTGGTTCAACTTCCTACACTACTCCCCCAGCCGAACCCACCAACGGTAAAAGCACGGGGCCTCAGTCAATCTCGATCGACTAAGGAAAAGCAGTAACATCCTCCCAACGCCAAACTGATTACAGTTATGGCGTGGGCTTCCAAACTTCACAGTTTGGCTTTTCGCGTTTTTCCCTTACGGGATTTCCCCACTTGGCTAGACTTAATTTCTCCGTGCCCGCTAGAAAGTCTGCACAGACACTTTCGATTCCCGTATAGCCTTTCTCAGATAGATAAAGTACAATAACAGCAGCGTGTAAACCAGTTCCAAATATCTTGCTTAGAAAGTTGACCTGAGAAAGTTGACGGAATGCAAACTCTCTCGCCTTTCCTAATTATTAATAATTTGTTGTGTTAATAAAACTGAAAACATTTTTAATTTTTGACCGTAATTTTTTAGGGTTATGATCAATCGGGGTAAGGCGGCGACAAGTATATTACTTTCGCCCTTTTTCTTGATTACTTTCTTTACTTATTTTCTCTCTTTCTATAATCGTTCTCCCTCACTACCCAAGCATTTTTCCTTAGTTATGGTAGATTTTCGGAGCATAATAGCCTGAAATGTAATTGTATCATTTTACTGCTTAAATTAACTTATATTATAACTTTATTTATCCTTATATATACTGTTTGTATAAAATATTTTTACAGGTTTGTTCGTTTTATTTATTGCCCTTGAATCTTTTATTCAATAGTTAAGAATGAAGTTATTCAAGATTAAATCATTTTTATTTTCAATCGGCTCTAAAATTATCAGTTGTTCGGTATTAATTTTGCCCGATCGCATAAATTAGCTAGATGAGCAATATTTTTGGTTTTAGGAGCCTGTTTAAGTAATTTTTTTACAAAACTGAGAACTCCCAAAAAACAGTTAGGTATGAATTTTTGTGAGATTGCTTCCGTAATGATAAACCTCGATAATTTCTTGTCTAAAATCAACATAATCAGCTTTCATTGCTAGTAATGTATGATGTTTTCAATGCTTGGCAAACAAACGTGCTGTGAGTGGAGGGGGCGTCTCCTCCACTTATGGTGATGCTGTGACTCTTGAGCGAATTATAGTTCATTTATCTTATATTTTATATTTTACCGTTATAAATTAGTCAACAATATGATACCTCATCTGCCTCACAAAGGCTTTATCTCTGAACTCCAAACTTAATTATAATTTTACCACTTTTTATAATTGGCGTGGGCAGGCTTGGTTTGTGTAAAGCCAGGTTTTAAGCTGTAGACTAAAGGGGTTTATAAAAATGAATTCAGCATGATGACAAGCAAAAAGCTACCGTAACTGCGCCGTCACCCAAAATCGATAGCGACTTTCAGGATCGGGAGTTACCGATCAATTAATTACTAATTTTAAAAGGTAAAATCTCAAAGGTAAAATCCTAATAGGTACTTGATCTACCGGAGAAAAGGTATAATATACAAGATATGTTGAGGATGGCAGCGAGGATAACTGTAGTAGAAGGAAGCAGAAATAGTATGTTGAGAAAAATGAATTTACAAACCAGACTGATCGGCGCCTTTCTGATTATGGGACTTTTAGTATTTTTAGTTGCCTGGGTAGGATGGAACTCAACATCTAATCTCAGTCAACACATAGATACTATAGGTAAAAATAATTTACCGAGTATTGAAGCATTATGGAAAATTAACGAGGGACAAACCCAAATCGAGTCATCCGAGAGAGCGCTAATTAATCCGGCACTCAGTCAAGCAGAAAGGCAAGATGCCTTAAACAGAATGGACAAGGCTTGGCAGCAGATTCAAGATGGGTTTAAAGCATACGAAGCCACTCCACGTACCGCAGAGGAAAACGCACTATATCAACAAATGCTTAAGTATTGGGAGAAGTGGAAGCAGGAAGATCAAGAACTCCTGCGAATTAATCAAGAATTTGAGAAAGTGGGAATTTTGAATCCTTTGGGCTTGCAGCTAAACCTAATTAATCAAGGTAAAAGTAATTCGCCAGAAATGGCAAGGGCAAAAACAGCTAGTAACCTTTTGAATAAACTTGGTCAGCAATCTAAGGTAATTCGCCTTGAATATATAAAGGCCGAACAAGCAAATTTAGCCGTAGCTACATCCAACAGAAAGCAAGCCGACGACGCTTATAAAATCGCAGAAAATGATATTAGGAATACTCAAGTAGCTGTATTATTGGCTATGACAGTTGGACCGCTAACAGCGATTAGTTTAGGAATAGCTTTAAGCATAGCGATCGCCAAACCTTTAGATAAAGCGCTGAAAGGTATTATTAATATGATTGTCACTTCTTCTACCGAGATCGCTGCTACAATTGAGCAACAGGAACGTATTGCTGTACAACAAGCTGCTTCTGTTAATCAAACAACTACCACAATGGATGAATTGGGCGCATCATCGAGGCAATCAGCTATGCAAGCCGAGTCAGCCCTTGAGAATGCCAGTAATGTCTTAAATCTGGCAGCAGAAGGCAGTAAAGTGGTGCATAAAACCCAGCAGGGAATGTTGAGTTTGACGCAAAAAGTCGGAGCTATCGCCGAGCAAGTTTTACATTTGAGCCAGCAAACCAATCAGATTGCTAATATTACCAATTTAGTCAGCGATTTGGCTAATCAAACTAATATGCTGGCAATTAACGCTACAGTGGAAGCAGTACGCAGCGGAGAACAAGGAAAGGGGTTTGGGGTGGTGGCAAGGGAAATTCGCCGACTCGCAGATGAAAGCAAAAAATCGTCGGCTCAGATTAATGATTTAGTAAACGATATTAAGAATGCCATTAATAAGACAGTGATGGTAACAGATGAGGGCAAAAAAACTTTAGATAATAGCCTGAAATTGACTGAAGGTACGGCGGATAATTTTAGCAATGTTGCTAATGCTATTAACAGTGTTGTTGTCAGCAGTCAGCAAATTTATCTCAATACCAAACAGCAGGCGATCGCTATTGAGCAAGTGGTAGATGCGATGAATGTTCTGAATAAAGGAGCAACGGAAACAGCCAGCGGTATTACCCAAAGTCGAATTGGCACTCAAACACTTAACAAAGCTGCTTTAAATCTCACATCCTTAGTTTAATTGAGAAAAGTAATATCCTAAACTGGGGATTAAAGAGATGGAGAGAAAATCTGTCCTATTCCTCATTTCCAATTTGCCATTCCAAATTTGGCCCAAGGATTGAAGGTGACATCTCCCCGTTTAGGAAAGGGCTGGGGAGAGGTGAAGTAGGTTTCCTCAAAGGCCTGTCTAGATGTGTATAGCAATTCTCAAGTGAATGAGGTACAGATTTAAATTGTAGATTAAAGAATGGAAGAATTGGGGAATTGGTAATTAACTGCCAAGTACCTTACGAAAGTTGAGAACCGCTATATCAACGCTCGCGATCCAAAGCAACCTAATATATTAGACCTTGTTAGTGGCTTTGTTTCCGAAGATACTCCGTGATTCGTCGCCCACCCATCAGTGATGTGATTAAAATCAAATATTGTTCAGGGGTAGGAGTCCTCGCCACCCCAAAACTCATATTCTCACTCATCCGCAGGGCGAGTGAGGATATGAGTTTTGATTAAGCTAACTATTGCAGCCAGTACCAAGGGTTGGTCAGTGCGGCAAACCCTTTTAGTCAAAGTCGATTGCCCAGTTGTATGGTAGATAGCACTTGACAGTTAAATTAACAGGTTATTATGTATAGCACAACAAGTTCAGTTCGATCGACATGACTATCTACATTGGAAATCTGTCTTACCGCGCCACCGAAGAAGACCTGACAGCAGTATTTGCAGAATACGGCACAGTCAAGCGAGTTGTCTTGCCTACCGACAGGGAAACCGGTCGGATGCGCGGTTTTGCATTTGTTGAGATGATGGAGGATGCCCAAGAAGACGCTGCAATTGCCGAATTAGACGGTGCAGAGTGGATGGGCCGCCCCTTGCGAGTGAACAAAGCTAAACCGAAAGAAGAGGGAAATCGAGGCGCAGGTTTCAAGAGAAACGACGGATATTAGTCCGCGATGCGGCGGTTGACATCCTGTCGGAACCCACCTGATGCACCAGTGCGCTACTAGCGCCGAATTGCTAGCAGCAGTTGATTTTGGGGATGCAATGTCAAATCCGCTGCACAAAAACATCGATTCTTTGTGGGCTGCACTTGATTCATAATTTTTGGAGAAAGACAGAATTTATGCACGCTAGTCTAGAAACCCGATTTCTTCCGCCATACCTCGCTGCTAAAAGCAAAATTTATCAGGAGAAACCGGGTTGATGAGCGTTAGTCTTAGAAAGAGTAAACTCGCCCTTTTTCATCAATATAAACTGATCGGTCTTGCCGAGTGCGGGGGTCTGATCTGGTGATGCGAATCGTCACAAGGTTTGTCTGCGAGTCAACGTTATAGTCGTATTTCAAAGTTGTGCTTCCTCCTGTGGCATTAATCGGAATATTGGCAATGTCGCCGGTGCGATTGCTGATACGAACAATGATGTTTTTGCTGGTTCCGACGGGCAAGGATGACAAGTTGGCACCTGATTGACCGTATTCTAGGTTTAATCCAGTTTCATTTAACAGTCTGAGGGTTATGTTGCGAGTATTGTCAACCTGCGCTTGAGGTTGCCAGAATCCTGGTTTTTTGCCACCGTCAGTTGCAGGTTGAGATAATGCTGGGTGAGGATGCAGAAAGGCGAGGGCGGCAAGTATTGCTGCGGCTGCAATAATTTTTGATTTCACGGTTTGTACCTCCGGGTCAAGATTTGGTGATATTTCTATCCTAGCTTTAAAATCGGATGTTAGTGGAAGGAAGAAGGAAGTTCGGCAACGGATTATTTAACGGATGTAACGGATGTAACGGATGTCAGGAAGAAGGAAGAAGGAAGAGGGAAAAAGGAAGAAGGAAGAAGGAAGAGGGAAGAAGGAAGAAGCAATAAAAGGAATCAAAGCAAGGGTTTGAGAAATTAAGAATTTCCTAAGCGTCAGGGTGGTTGCTATATCTACTCAGAAACCGGGTTTCTGTAGTTGTTAATATTCCTGGACGCACGGGTTGTCTAGAAATCCGATTTCTGAGCGGGTGGCTGCTTGCCAAAGCTATGATTTAGAGTAGAAACCGGATTTCTGGGGTCAAGTGAGTCCGGGAGTGATTAATTGTTAATTATCGATCGAGCGAGTTCTAGGAGTATGCGCTGTTCGGCGCGGACGATCGCCCTGGAAGTTTGTTCTGCAGCATCGACATTGACCGAAATAGACGAAATTCCCCACCGCACGAAGGATTCAACTGTCTCGGGATACAATGCGGGAGCGTCGCCGCAGATTGAGCAAGGAATGCCGGCGGCCCGGGCCTGTTTGATTAATTGTTCGATCGCCCTCATCACTGCTCGATCGCGCCCGTTGAAAGCACCTGCTACATGGTCGGAGTTGCGGTGAACTCCTAATAGTAATTGGGTTAAATCGTTAGTGCCGATCGAAATTCCTTGAACTCCGGCTTTTACGTAATCGGGCAATAAAAATAACACCGAAGGAACTTCCGCCATAATCCACATTTGAAACTCGGTTGAGCGGTTTTTCCAAACAGTTTCTAAGCGCTGGCGGCAGTATATAAACTCGTCAACCGAGCGCACGAAAGGCAAAATTAAATTAACATTGGTATGGCCTGACTCGCAGACTTTTTGAAGTACGCAGAGTTCCCAATCAAATAATTCCGGTTCAAAGGTATAACTGAAACTGCCGTGGGCGCCTGACTCCCGTAAATCGAGAGAGCGATAAAATATTGGCCGCGGCGAAACGGCAGCAGCAAATAAGCTGAGGCAATCCGCCATGCGATCGACAAATTCCGATTGGCGGCCGTCTTGCAGCCAAACTTTGGGGTTTTGACAGTCCAAAGCTTCTAATGCCATTAATTCCGATCGCAGCAATCCGATGCCGTCTATTGGCAGATTTTTGAGGCGGTCAATCGAACTTGTTTGGCTGACATTAACTAGCAGTTGAGTCGCCGTTGGTGGGCCCCAAACATATTGAGTAGACTCAGATTGTCGAGATTTAGGCGCGGAATTGGACGATCGATCGGAGGTAGAAGATTGGTGCTTGGCTATTGACATTTTTGCTGCTGTACTGTATACATCTGCCTTTTTTGCTGTGTCCCGAAGTCGGCCGCTGTCTCCTGTCTCGATCGCATCGTGTTGGGCGAGGGCAAAAACTTCTCCGCTATCGCCGTCTACCAAAACCGAATCGCCCGAGGCGATCGCCCGAGTGGCCCCTGCCACTCCCACAACGGCGGGAATCCCCAATTCTCTAGCTAAAATGGCGCCGTGGCAGGTCATGCCTCCTTGTTCCGCAATCACCCCAGCAGCAACCTTCAGCCAAGGCAGCCAATTCGGATCGATTGTCCGGGCTACCAAAATGCCTCCGGCTAAGAATTCCGCGTTTTCTGGGTGGGAATTAGTCATAACTTGGGCAATTGCTTCGGCTTTTCCTGATGCTGCTCCCACACCTCTGAGTATCGCAGGAGTTCTGGCTGGGGCGATCGAGTTTGGCTGCAGGAGGGCGATCGGATTTTCCTCTACCGGCGCGACTTTTTCCCCTTTCACAAGACGAACTTGAGTGAAATAAAACTGCGATTCGCCGCTGTTTGCTGTCTGGTTTAGCGTCCACTCCAAAATTAAATCCGAGTCAAATTCTGCGCTCACTTTTTTACTCAATTCCATGATTTCTCGCAGTTGCGCTTCCTCTAAAATGTATTCTGTTTGCGCTTCCTCTCCTAGGGCTAAAACTTGCACGCAACAGTCACCAAAATCATGAATTAAAAAGGGAGAATCGGGAATTGGGAAAGCAGAAAACTTGCCGATATGCAGTTTTTTTTTCGGTTCTCCATCGCCGACTTTGAGATTGTAGGCTAATGTTTTGTAACCGATCCGCTGGAATTTAACGGCGGTTGTTTCTGGCTGCACTTGATAGTAATCGGGGATGGTTTCTCCCCTAGCGAGGGACAATCCCAAACCGCTGGTGGCTTGGATTTCCCACTGTGCGCCCGCCTTTGTTTTCACCTCGCCTGCGGCGATCGCTTCTTGAAGTGGCTGCACCAAAACTGCGGGATTGATTTGCTGTACCCGCAGGCCGCACCGCTGCCAGTAAAATAGACTTCGGGCTCTGAACATTTCTGCCCAAGCTCGTTTGAGTCCGGCCCCAATGGCTTCGGGTTCTGCCCGTACTGCCTGAGATTCCAGAATGCCGACTGTTTTCGGGTTCCAGGAAGTCAGGGAAGGGCGAAAAATTAAGGCTGTGGAGTTTAAGTTTGACTGTGAGTTGAGTTGAGAAACAGCAGACTCTAGGGTGGAGAGCAGTGAATCTGGCAGTTTGCCGGCGAGGATTTGGTGGCGGATGCTGCGGGCGATCGATTGCAGTTGTCTGGGTTCATCGACATTCAAGTGCAGGGAAGAGTTTGGCCAGTCAGCAAACAGCGGTTCTAGGCACTCGATCGACTCTAAAAACTGCCAAAATGTTTGAGCCGGCACGACAAAACCCGGTACAACGGGATGATTTTTCTGGAGCAAACAGCTCAAGTAAAATGCTTTTTCTCCCACTGCATCTCGGTCTGAAGGTTGAATTTTGTCTAACCAGTAGAGGTTTTTCACGCTGCGAGCCTGTCGGTGGAAACTGATTGAAGTTGAGAGTTTTTCCCATTAATCACTTACCACAATTTTAGGATGAACAAGCGACAATGGACGGGATTAGTCAAATCTTTTCTCAATCTATTTCTTAAGTCTAACTGTCCTCTTTGTCAGCGGCCGGCCGCCGGAGAGTTTTGTCCGTACTGTCACAAGCAACTTCAGCGATGTCAATTAAGCGATCCAGGTCGATTTTGGCATTCAGAGCAGCGTGTTTTTGTGTGGGGTGAGTATGGCGGGGCTCTCAAACGGGCGATCGCAGCTTTGAAATATGACGGCAATCCGCAATTAGCCAAACCTCTAGGCGGCTGGCTGGCGGAAGCTTGGCTGAGTTTTCCCGAATTAGCTATAGACAATCTAACAGTTGTACCGATTCCCATGCACAAAGAAAAGGTCAAGGAGCGGGGTTTTAACCAAGCAGAACTGTTGGCTGAAAGTTTTTGCGAGCTGACTGGTTTGCCTTTGCAGCGGCACGGTTTGGAGCGGGTGAAAAATACTCAGGCTTTATTCGCTCTGACGCCACAGCAGCGGCAAGCGGAAATGAAAAATGCTTTAAGTTTGGGGAAAGATTTTCGTCGTCGCCTCCCGCGCGATCGAGTGCTGTTAGTTGATGATATTTACACTAGCGGTACTACGGTTAAGTCGGCAATTCAAATATTGAAACTGTCGGGAATTTCGGTTTATGGAACTGTGGCACTGGCAACTCCGAATAAGATTAATCGGTAAGTTATGACTGGCTTTAAGTTTAAAAAGGTTTGTAGTGAGGACATGATATTAATCAGGATTTGCTAATAAGATTTTTTTGGGAAAACGAACCGCGAAGACGCGAAGTCTGCGAAGGAAGAGAAAGAAGAGAGAGAGTTTAGGCCGACAGCGGGAACTGGTTGCTGATGTTCCATCGGCTGCCGTTATGAAGCAGCAAGGTTAATGCCGAAGCGGTAAAATCAAAGTGGAGCGATCGCCCGGAGAATTCCAACCAAGCCGTTTGAAAATTCTGCTTAGTTAAATCGCGAAACGCTACTGTCATGTGCGGTACAAATGGGCGAGTCTGAGAAACTCGATCGACTATTCCCAAATTTGCCTCCAAATAACTCATCAAATCTTTGTGAATTTCCAGCAATTCGGGCGATTTGACAACATCAACGTAAATGACGCGGGGCGCGAAAGCAGCAAAACCGGATAGAGTAACGGGAATGGGCAGCCGATTTGCAGAAAACTGCTTCAAACTTTCCTCTAATTTGGGAACCTCCTCCGCTAACGAGTGAAAAGGAGGTTGCAGCGTGATGTGCGGCGGCGAATTCAAAGCACTGCGGCTGTTGTAGGAGGCCGCAAAATACAGTTGAATGTCAGTAATGTGCTGTTCAATATCGGGAGGCGGCACTAAGGCAATGAAAAATCGCTGTTTTGACTGGTGCATGGGATAACATCGCAGTTAAGAAAGGATGATGGAAAATGGAATATAGAGCATTTGCCCTAGACTCGATTGCCGATCGCCCATTCCCAATCTAAAATATAAAATCTAAAATCCCAAATAAAAATGCCTTGGTTTGTCAAAATTGAGCAAGGAATTGTCGAAAAGCCTGTCTTTGACCAATACGTGCCAGCTCACAGAGCTTATGTCCGAGAGTTGATTTCTAAAGGACACCGAGCGAAAACTGGCTACTGGGGGCGGCGGGGCGGCGGTATGTTGCTGTTTGAGGCGGGTTCGATGGATGAGGCGAAGGCGATCGTCGCTGAAGACCCGCTGGTGAAGAATGGTTGCGTTATTTATGAAATTTATCACTGGTGTGTGGTTGAAGAATAAATAACTGTGTTATACTCATTTATGAACTGGACCCACGCGATTCCAACGCCCAAATCTTGTCAGGACCGGAAGGTAGCAGCAACACGGGATGCTTGTAATAGGCGTGGTCTCCGGTTCACCCAGTTTTTTGAGGTGTAGCTCCTATGCCTGGTTTCGGAGATATTTTACAAAAAGCAGTTTACCTTGGTGTCGGGCTAGCTTCTTACGCTGGTGAAAAAGCTGGCAGCAAGTTAACTGAATTACGCACTGAAGCCCAAAAGCTGGCAGACGAATTAGTCAAGCGTGGCGAGATGTCAACGGAAGAAGCTCGCCGCTTTGTTGATGACATGGTGCAACAGGCTCAGCAGCAGCCCCCCGTAGCATCGGCTGGGAACGAAAAACCCGCTGAACCTCGGCGGATTGAAATTATTTCTGAGGAAGAAGATGTCTCGGCAAAAGATGCTAAAGAGACAGGCGGCGTAGACAAGCTCCGCGAACAGGTGCAGAATTTACAAGAGGAATTGCGGCGGCTGAAGCGGGATTAAACTCAAAAAAGCTCGCTCAGCAAAGCATGAAGGGAACTCAGGATAATACTCTTGAGTTCCCTTTTTGAATATCTCCCCTGTCAGATGTGGACGGATATCAGGCAATAGGTAATAGAATTGAAAGTAGGTGCAAGCACTTCGCATGAGGCTGGCTGCACTTGTCTGTAAAATATTTTGTAATAGCAAGCTGTCAAATTCATGGAAGATTGGTCTAAAGATTTTTTTGGAGTAATGGAAAATGCTGTTTCTGAAGTAGAGCATTTTTTCAGCGAAATGAGCGAAGAGTTTGTCGAAATGCTGGACGTTTTGGCAAAAATGTCGGAAGAGTTTACAGAACAAGTACAAAATAATCTGATTAACGACATTGACGGTTATTTCAATGAATTTGACGGTTTATTTAATGAATTTATCGAACCGATAATTGAAATTTGCCGCGACTTCGACCCGGAGTTTGATGAGATAGATTTGTCGATGGTGACTTATGTAGACCCTTCGCCGACGCAGCAGCCGGCTTGTCGCGGTTGTCGCAACTATCACGGTCAAGTTTACGGGGGAAATTTGTTGGTTTGTGCGATGCACCCTACTGGTGTGGAATCGGACAGTTGTGCGGATTGGGAAACAGACGGCGATGCAGATTTTTGATGGCGGAGTTGAGTTGTTGAGGGGTTAATGGGTGATGGTAACGTCAATTCAGTCTCCGTCAAAGATTTCTCTGGAAGAGTTTCTGCTATTGCCAGAGACTAAGCCTGCTAGCGAGTATGTTGACGGTCAAATTTCTCAAAAAGCTATGCCGCAAGGAAAACACAGCACGTTACAAATCCAATTTTCATCAGCTATTAATCAAGTTAGTCAACCGCAAAAGTTAGCTTTTGCTTTTCCTCAATTGCGCTGCACTTTTGGGGAGGTGCTGTTGTTCCTGATTTAGCAGTATTTGAGTGGTCGCGCATTCCTCTGAATTCTCAGGAAGAAATTGAAAATAGGTTTGAAATTGCTCCGGATTGGATAATTGAGATTTTATCGCCGGATCAACGTTCAACTCGCGTGATTAAGAAGATTCTGTTTTGCCTCAAAAATAAAACTAAATTGGGTTGGCTGATTGACCCGGAGGAAAAATGAGTTCTGGTTTTTAAACCGCAGCAACAACCAGAGGCGAAAGAGAATCAGGATATTTTACCTGTGCTCGATGTGCTGTCGGGTTTGCAAATGTCGGTGGCGGATTTGTTTGGGCTGTTAAGTTTCGATCGCCCGTGAGTTACAGTTGAGTATAGGGAATTTTGCATCTAACGGCATTTAAAGGTGAATCGCTCAACGGCTAATAATTCGCAATTTGGGTTTCCGAAAATGCCGCCATCGCTGCAATTGCGACAGTATCAGCGAGTGGCGGTTGCTAATTGGTTTGCGAATCAGGGACGCGGTACGCTGAAGATGGCGACGGGTAGTGGCAAGACGATTACTGCGCTGGCGATCGCCACTGAATTATACAATAAAATTAACCTGCAAGTCCTGCTCGTAATTTGCCCTTACTGCCACCTGGTGAATCAGTGGGCGCGCGAATCGGAGAAATTTGGTTTAAAACCTATTTTGGCTTTTGATAGCGCCCGAAGTTGGCAGAATAAGCTGGCTGCGGGTTTGTATGAAGTGCGCTCTGGCGAGCGAGCATTTCTCACAATCATCACTACCAATGCTACCTTAATGGGAGATAGCTTGCGATCGCAACTGCGCTATTTCCCAGAAAAAACCCTGATTATTGGAGACGAAGTTCACAACTTAGGCGCGCCCCGTTTAGGAGAAAGTTTGCCGCGCAATATTGGACTGCGACTCGCCCTTTCCGCCACCCCAGAAAGGCATTTCGACGAACAAGGAACCGAAGCTATTTTAGATTATTTCGGCCCTGTTTTGCAGCCGGAACTCACCTTAGCAGACGCCATCCGCCAAAAAGCATTAGTACATTATTTATACTATCCAATTTTAGTAGAATTGACAGAAGCCGAAACCCGCAAGTATTCCCGCTTAACTCAAAAGATTGGCTGGGCGCTTTGGGGCGATGAAAAAGTAGAAGAAAATGATGCTTTAACGACTTTATTAATGCAGCGAGCCCGGTTAATTGGGGCAGCGGCTAATAAATTAACAGCGTTGCGAGAATTAATGATTCACCGTCTCGACACAAGCCATACTTTATTTTACTGCGGCGACGGTGCGATCGAAGGAGGGGCGCGCCGAAATAACAACCGCCAACTAACAGAAACCGCGAAGTTATTGGGTTCCGAATTAGGCTACCGAGTTAACACTTATACTGCGGCAACTTCTTTAGCAGAAAGAGAACGATTGCGCCAGCAATTTGAGAGTGGAGAATTGCAAGGTTTGGTAGCGATTCGGTGTTTGGATGAAGGGGTGGATATTCCTGCAATTCGCAATGCTGTAATTTTAGCAAGCAGCAGCAATCCGCGCCAGTTTATTCAGCGGCGGGGACGCATTTTGCGGCCGCATCCGGGGAAGGAAAGGGCAACTTTATTTGACATGATAGTTTTGCCTCCCGATTTGGGTCGTGAAACCCTAGAAGTCGAGCGCAATTTGCTGCGAAAAGAGTTGAAGCGGTTCTTGGAATTTGCCGATTTAGCCGACAATGCTGGGGAAGCTAGAGTGAAATTGCTGCAACTTCAGAAGCGTTACGGGCTATTAGACATTTGACATTTATTAAGGTTCGGTTTATGTTTGAGAATATAGAATTATTTGATAGCAGTTTGAGTTGCTAGTTTAGTTCGCGATCGCACGCAGAGTTCAGAAACCAGGTTTCTTTGTAGATTTCTCGTGACTGTTGACAAAACTCGTAGAAACCGGGTTTCTCGCCCATGAGCCTAGACCCTGTATATTTTAATATTTGCAAAAAAAATATGACTGAAAATCTGAATGAAAATCTGATTATGGCATTTAGATATGAAGATAGTGCGATCGCAGCCGTACCGACAAGCATTTTAGCAGAAAAGAGTTCTTCTTATCAAACTCATCAGGACTTCAGCGACGTACAGCAACCTATTACTAGCGCGCCGCCGGAAGTGCGACAAATTATTGAGCGGGTATTGGAAATTGAAAAAGATAAGTTGTACATGAGAGCTCCTCGCCACATTAACGATGACATTTTAAAAATCATTAAGGAAGCAATTGTATGAAGTTAATCTCAATTACTCTGTGCAACTTTCGTCAATTTTACGGCAAAAGCCCCGAAATTAAACTAGCTTGGGGTCGGGAAAATATTACAGTAATTCACGGTAATAACGGCGCTGGAAAAACGGCATTGATGAATGCCTTTACGTGGGTACTTTACGGACAATTTAGCGCAGCTTTTGCGGCGGAAGAACAATTAGTAAACAAGCGCGCTCTGGCTGAGGCGGAAATGGGAAAAGCCGTAGGTTGTTGGGCGGAAATTGTGTTTGAACACGACAGCACGCGCTACCAAGCAAAACGCATTTGTCGCGCTTATAAAAGTGAAAATACTGTAGAACATGGCAAGGCTGAATTGTTTCTGAATGTAGCAAAAGATAACGGTCTATGGCTGAAGCCGGATCAGCATCCCGATGATATTATCGGGCGGATTTTGCCGGAAAGTTTACATAAATATTTCTTTTTTGACGGGGAGCGAATCGAGCAAATTGTCCGCTATGACAAGAAGGCAGAAATTGCGGAAGCTACTAAGGAGTTGCTGGGGGTGGAAGTCTTGAATCGATCGATCCGGCATTTACTAGAAGCAAAAAAATCTCTAGAGACAGATTTAAATATAATTGGTAATGCTGAGACCAAGAAACTTTTAAAAGATAAGCAAAAAATTGAGCAAGAAGCTGAGCAACTTTCGAGCAGACAAGTAGAAATCGAGCGGGAATTGGCCAACCAAGGGGAGTTAAAGAAAGCCGTTAATGGTAACTTGTTGGAACTTAGCGGTGCTGCGGATTTACAAAAGTTGCGACACGAATTGGAACTGCAAAAAAGTTTATTGAAGCAACAAATTGTACAGGTTACAGAGGCTCTCAAACGAGCAATTTCTGTGCGGGGTTACGCGGTATTTCTGTCAGAGGCGGCGGCGGAATTTGAAGTAATAGTAGGAGGTTTGCGGGAAAAAGGCGAGTTGCTTTCGGGGATTCAGCGGCCGTTTTTGGAAGAGTTATTAGCGCAGCAGCGGTGTATCTGCGGTGCGGAATTAGTGGAGGGTTCTGAATCTCGCCAACAGGTTAGCGGTTGGATGGATAAGGCGGGTGTTGGCGATGTGGAAGAAACAACTATTCGGATTAGCGATCGGGTAAATGAAATTGATAGGCAAGTGGCTGATTTTTGGGAGGAAATTGACCGACAGCAAGGCAATATCAGCCGTGACAGAACCGAACTTTCTCGGGTGGAAAATCAGCTAGACGATATTCACAACAAGCTGCGAAATTTTCCTGACGGCGATATCAGCCGCTTGCAAAAGCGCTTGGATGAAATTGAGGCAAAAATTGGCGATTTGCACCGGGAAACAGGCTCTAACCAGCAGCAGATTGAGAGTTTGAAGGCGTCGATCGCCAATCTGGACAAGCAAATCGACAAGCAGCAACTGAATGAGCAAAGGCAAGTATTAGCCCAGCGCCGGATTGCTGCGACTCAGGATGCGATCGATCGCCTAACTGAAGTGCGATCGCGCTTAGAAAAACAGTTTTGTTCTCAGTTGGAAAAGCGGGTGCAAGATATTTTCAGTCAAATTTCTTTTACTCCTTACATCCCCAAGTTGAGCGATAAATACGAACTGACGCTAGTAGAAAATACGTCGGGACAAGAATCTTTGGTTGCCGCTTCTACGGGAGAAAATCAAATTCTCAGTTTGTCGTTTATCGGCGGAATTATTGAGGGCGTGCGTGAGTGGAGTCAAAAGAATACTTTGATGGGCCCGGATAGCAGTACCTTTCCAATTGTAATGGATTCTCCCTTTGGCAGTTTGGACGAGATTTATCGCAAGCAAATCGCGAATAAGCTGCCGAAGTTGGCGAATCAATTAGTAGTTTTGGTAACAAAAACTCAGTGGCGCGGAGAAGTTGCTCAAGAGATGGAAAGCTGCACCGGCAGGGAATACGTGCTGGTGTACAATTCTCCGAAAGCTGATTGTGAAGAAGATGCGATCGAACTGGGCGGGACGCGCTATCCTTTAGTTAAGCGCAGTCCAAATGAGTTTGAATATACGGAAATTGTAGAGGTGGATTATGGCTTCTAATTCGGCAATTACGCAGGTTTTGGAAACGGATATTTGGGTGAAGGCGACGTGGGAAGAGTTTCTAAATTTTGCTGAGGATTCAGCATGGGAAAAGGGCAAGTTTTATTACTATCAAGGACACATGAGGGTAGAAATGTCACCAGTAGGACCATTGCACGGGCGTCAAAATTCAATTATGGCCTGTGTAGTTATTCTGTTTGCAACATTGAGAAATATCCGAGTAGTTCAGTTTACTAACACCAGTTTTCGCAAAGCAGGTATCGGCGAGTTTCAACCTGATTTAGCTTACTACATTGGTTCAGATTTAAGAGTGCCTCCTGATGATAGCAATTCTGCTGTTGATTTAAATCAATACGATCCGCCTAATTTGATAGTGGAAATTGGGGCGTCTTCTTTTAATGATGATTTAGGCGGCAAGCGGTTGCTTTACGAAGACGCAGGAATAAGTGAATATTGGGTTGAACGTGCAAACACGCGGGAGGTTTTTGCGTTTGCGATTAATGGCGGAGGTAGCGGGAGAATTCAAGAGTCGCGGGTTTTACCGGGGCTGGAAATCCGGCTAGTTGAGGAAGCTTTGAATCGGAGTCAAACGCAAGATGATGGGGAAATTAATCGCTGGTTGATTCAAACTTTTAGTCAAGGTTGAAGGGAGTTTGACGTGGAAAAAGAGTATCATAAGTTGGTGCGCGATCGCATTCCTGAAATTATTCGCCAAAGCGGGAATGAATGCGAGGTTGTAATTTTGTCGGATGCAGAATACCGTCAAGCTTTGCTGCAGAAATTGGTTGAAGAAGCGGAGGAAGCGGCGGAGGCTGATGAAAAAGATTTGGTGGCGGAATTGGCGGATTTGTATGAGGTGATAGATGCCGTGATGGCGAGTTTTGGCATTTCGGGCGATCGACTTTTGGACGAACAAAGGAAGCGGCGGGAAGCAAGAGGAGGTTTTGCACAAAAAATTATGTTATTGCGGACAAAAAGTATAAAATAACAATACCTGTAGGGCGAATTTAACGCGCCATACAAGATATCCCGCCAGCAATTTAGATAAAATCTGCCCACTTTGCCGATATAATTAGATTATTTACAAAGGTATTTTTGTCAAAATTTAGATAGTTATTTGCAATGGTTGCTAACAAAATTAGAATTGCTAAAGATAAAGCCGATTTAGTCAAATCCTTAACTTTATCGGATAACAACACTGGCCCTTTCCAGACTTACGCCGATGTCATCGCGTTTGCCGCAGCGTTGGGAAATCAGCGGAAAAAACGATCGCCTTTAGGGGAAATTTCTAAACGAGAACCGGGTGCGATCGATGTTGATATTTTTGTATCCAGGGGTTACGATATGGCGATTAAGTTAATTGCGATCGCCGAAACCAAAAATCCTCGAATTCTCTCCCATCTCGACGAAAAATTGGAAGCAGAGCGCTTGCAAATTTTTGAAGAATATGCTAATGGTGGACTGGAAATTTTGCGCGAAGAGTTGCGGGGCGCGGCGGATTATACCGATCGCCTTTTGTTGGTTTTGATTTCAGAAAGAGACAACCAACATCGGTCAAATGAAGAATTCGATTTAAGCAAGTTTTTATTTTAATAGGTTCCCAATGAAGCACATCCCAAAAAATATAATCAAGAGATGCTTACAGAAATCTGCAAAATTTCTTGCTTACAGTTACTCAGCATTTATTATCTGCTATTTCATTCTCAAACTAATCTTTTGGGATCGAATAGGAATTATTGCCTTAATTAGCACTTTTAGCCCCTTAATTTTCTTCCCTACTTTCCTGCTTCCCATCATCGGATTGTTAATTATCAAAAAAAGATGGTTCACTGTTATTTCTGCGATCGCCTGCATTATCCTAATAAGTTGGCTGCACATTAAATACTTTAGCCCCAAACCAATAAATATCACAAATTCGCAGCATAGCATCAAAGTTTTATCTCATAACCTCAGTTGGCATAAAACTCAGTCACCTACTTTACTAAAACTGATTAACCAGCAAAAACCAGATATTATATTTTTACAAGAAATCGTTCCGGAAAATACCAAAAGAGTTTTTACCTGGTTAAAAGCAGACTACCCCTATCAAATTGGCATTCACCCTGTAGGAATTCTCAGTAAATACCCAATTGTATCCAGCGAAATACTGCACTTAGCCGACCATCCAGAAACGCAGCAGCGGGCAATTATTAAATTTAACGAACAAGAAGTAGTGATTTATAATATGCAAGCTACCGGGCCGTGGTTGAAACTCTCTAAAAAATGGCGTTTTCTCAAAATTCCAGTTTACAAATATGACAAACGTTCGCCTGAAATTCAAGACTTAGTGCAGCGAGTTGAGCGAGAAACTCTGCCAGTAATTGTCGCGGGCGATTTTAATATGACAGACGAAACTCAAGACTATGACAGGGTGCAGAAAGTCATGCAAGATTCTTTCCGAAAATCTGGATTTGGGTTTGGTTTTACCTGGCCTCACGGTTGGGAACTTAAATTCTTGGTAAAAAGGTCGAATTGGAGATTAAATTATCCCGTTTTCCGGATTGATTATATTTGGTATTCCAAGCATTGGGGTGCTAAATCTAGTTCGGTTTTGAAGGCCACGGAGTCCGATCATTTGCCTGTAGGAGCAGAACTTATTTTGTTAAAGGAAGCCAGATTGTGAGAAGTTTTATAGTCAATACCAGTCTGCGATTGCGAGTTCCGAAACTCTAGAAAATTCGTTGACATTGTGGGTGACGAGAGTCGCTTGGAGGGCTACGGCTGTCCCTGCAATCAAAACATCGATCGGGCCGATGGGAGTACCTTGTTGCTCCAACTGGGCGCGAATGGTAGCAGCCGCAAGAGCAGCATCGCGATCGAAAGGAATAACGTTAACTCTGCTCAAAAATTGCTGAAGTTGTTGGGTGCGTTTTACCGGCGAATTGGATTTAGCAATGCCGACTTGCAACTCAAAAAGGACGATCGTAGAAACGACTATTTCCTGGGGAGAAACATTAGCAAGGTTTTGAGCCACTTGTCCTTGACCTTTGAAATAGTAGATCAAAGTGTTGGTATCCAAAACGTACATTTACAGACTCTCCCGCAGGATGTCTTGTCCGGATTCAGCACGAATATCTTCCAGGGATGGAAAATCCTTTCCCCAAGTTCCAGCAAGGGAAAAAACAAGTTCAGTCCAAGGAATCGGAGAGTCTACGGTGTCTGTTGGTTGGTTGGCGCTCAGGTGCTTGGCACAAACGAATTCAGCGAAAGTGAGAATTTCGCTGGCTTGGTCTTTGGGAAGGGTTTTGACGATTGCGTAAATCTGTTCAGCGATGGTCATAATCTGGTTCTAGGCAAGGTGCAGATTCAATTATACAAAACCCATTTGCTTCCTGCTTTATCAGTCTTCGTCGCTGTGGACTTTGCCCAAGAAAAACTTAGCTCAGTACAGGCGGCAATCCTACCTCTTGCGGCTGCACAAACCTGCCATTAAAACTAACAGCTTTATCCTCAAAAGTCCTCGCTTCCGCTACCGCTTGCCGCAAATGAGCTCGCTCCATATCGTCCTGAATTCCCCCCACCAAATATACAATTAACTTCGTCGCTAAATCTTTTCCAGAAACTAGCACTCGCTTTTTGTTCGGATCGTACAAAATCCCGTACCAGGCAGACTCAGGATTGTCCATGTGGCTAAATCCTTCATCGACATCGAATCTGCGGAGTTTGTCGAAAATAGATTTCAGGGAAAGTTTCTTTCTAAATACTAGAATTCCCAAAGCATTAGCTAAAGCAATTTGACCGACCGGACGGAACAAAATATTTCCCTCGCCCCCTGGCTTTTCAAAACTAAATCGGCGCAATTCTGCCGTTTCTTCGCCGCTTTCAATTCTTTGATAGCTGGGTAAAGTTGCTAAATGATCGAACAATTTTTTAAACTCTTCAATTCCCTCTTTTAGTTCTTCATCTTCGGGACGCATGGGAATTAAACCTTTTCGTTCCGGCTTCCAATGGGGGAATTTGTATTCTAAATACCGTTCGGACATATCTTGCAGCGCTTGCAATGTGGTTAAGACAGTTGATTTGGCTGCGACTGTGGCGCTGTCCCAATTGACGCGGGGGTTTCTGTCATCTTGTTCTTTTAATAAGGGATGGGTGACGGCAATTTTTCGGGCTGCGATCGCAAATCCGTTGTCCTCGTTCAATAATGCTAGCTGGCCCTGACTCAGCGTTACCGCCATTAGGTTAACGTGCACAAAGATCGATCGCACGCGCCGTTGTGCTTGCTGTCGCGTTTCCCCCGCTACCGCCGCCGGGATAAACTCAATTCCGATTTTTTCGTGAGCTAATTTATACACTGTTTCGGGGTCGATTTGATACTCTTCTGCTAAATCTTCCAGAGTAATTGCGGCGCCGACAGGTTTTTTATTTTTGTTGTATCTTTGCAGGATTCCGGTTTTAATTAAACTCATTAAACCTTGAACTCCCATCAGCCGATGCTGGCCGTCTAAGGCAAAAATCGAGAGTTCTTTAGAAACATTCAAAAGCCCTAAGTTCTCGTTTTTATCAAAGGATGTAAATTCAGTCGCGGATTTGGTTGCTACGCCATTCTTATCCCATTCCTCGGCTAAAGGATTATCTACCCACGGGGGACTGACGACTACTAAAACTGCGGGGAATTTGTGCGATTTTCTGGCTGCTAAATATTGAGTGAGGGCGGCTTGGCGCGACCAATCTAAGGGACGCTGAATAATTTCGTCAATCGTTTCGTCGTCGCGGACGATGTTGTTCGTTTGGAGGTCGAATTTTTGGCGGAAAAGCGGCATTTGCGAGGCGAAACGGACGCGAGAGTCTAACCATTCTAGGGTGACTGAACCGATGTATGCTTCGCTGTTTCCCATCTGGGTTTTTTGTACGAAAATGCGATCGTCCTTTCCTAAATAATTATCTAATAAAAGTGCGATTTCCTGTCTGTCGCTATTTTCTTTTTCTAAAATTTTGCTAGCGAGGTCATCCGCTGGATGGGTATTCATCGGCTGTTTTTATATAATTAAGCTATTTTTTCAAAAAATATCATATATTAAAGTTTATGTCAACACTTGTTTTTAAAAAAACATTGTGAAATACTTAAATTAGGCCCTATTCGCCCACCTTAATACCATAAAGATTGCAGAAAGTCAATAGCTCTTAATGCTTAATTCCCATGCCCAATGCCCAATGCCCCATTCCCAATGCCCCATTCTAAAATATGTCTACTCCTTCCTTTGAATACATTTTGCCGGTCATCCGGGGAATTCAAGCGGGCCGCGAATATTACGTGTCGATGTGTCCGGTGCGTTTTTTGCCGAAATTGTTTCCCTTTGAATCTGAAGATTTGCCACCGTCTATGCGGGCGAAACGCGCGCTTAACAAAGCTAGGATTCCCGAAATTGCTGATTATTTTGTTAAGAATCCTACAAATTATACTTGTGGGGCAATTGCTGCTTCGATTGATGCGGATATTACTTTTGAAGCAGTGGGAAATGAGGCCGAAGAACGGAAAATTGGTCGCTTGCGGGTGCCGATGGATGCTAAGTTTACTATTAATGACGGACAGCATCGCCGGGCGGCTTTTGAGATGGCTTTGAGGGAAAATCCGCAGTTGGGATATGAGACGGTGGCGCTGATTTTGTTTCTCGATATTGGGTTGGAAAAATCGCAGCAGGTGTTTGCTGATTTGAATAGTTTTCAAGTTCCTTTGGAGGCGTCGCTAAGTGTACTTTACAACCACCGGGACGATCGCGCTTTTGTGGTGAAGGCGGTTGTTAAGCAGGTTGAGGTTTTCCGGTGTTTGACTGAGATGGAGAAGGGGAGTTTGAACGGGCGATCGCACAAATTGTTTACGCTGAGTGCGATCGATCGTGCTATCATGGCTTTGCTGTCTAATATTCACCGCAGCGAACAGGCAAAACCCTCTGGTTCTCGCACCAAAAAAGAACAGAAAGAGGAAGAACTCGCTCAAAAAATACAACAGGCGGTTAGTTATTGGAATGCGGTTTGCAGTTTTATTCCAGATTGGCAATTAGTTCTGCACAAGCAAGTTGCGGCGGGGGAAATGCGCCGGGATTGCGTACACTGTCACAGTGTTGTGCTTGAGAGTTTGGGGGAAGTTGGGGCCGCTTTGCGATCGGTTTTTCCTGAGAGTTGGGAGGAACGTTTGAGCCTTTTGCAGCAGGTTGATTGGTCGATTTCTAATCCTGATTGGGAGGGTGGGATTTTGTTGAAAGGGGGGATTTCTAAGTCGAGGGCGAGTGTTAGTTGGATGACTGATTATTTGAAAAATCGGTTGGGTTTGGAAACCGCAGAGGCAGCACAGGCGGGACGCCCGTGCCACAATGAAGGCGGATAATATGGGTTAAATCCATTCTAGATGGGCTTTTACTTGATTTACTGCCATTTTTACAGCATTAACACTAGCTGTTATTCTATAGTTACGAACAAGATTATTTGGACTATTGTTCGACAAAACCACATTTCCTTCCCAAAGGTGACTTTTTCTTGACCAATCAAGTTGAGCAAGTTCTGATACTTGTTCTGGATCGAAGCAATAGCTATCAGCATCATAAGTGCAGTAGAGTAACTTTCCTAATATTTCTATTCCCACACTCCTGCCCAATAAACAACTTTCTTTAAAGTTATCAATTTCATTGACTGTCAAATCCTCCGCATCTGTCTCATAAATATATTGAGTTAGACTGCATTCTGTAAAAAATTGATTGAGGCAACTAATTATAGCTGCCGAACATTCTGATAAATCATAATCTCTGAGCTCGTTATTCGGATCGTTAGCAAAAGCGCAACTAACAGCCTTTGCTACATAATTCATTGTATATATTCGCTTTTCTTTAGATGATGGAGAACCTTTAACTTTCTCTGTCTTGCCCTTGAAAATTGGCACTTGTTCAATTAACTGTTTGCAAATACCTATTCTACCTTCCATTTCGCCAAAGGACAAGAGTAAAGATTTATCCAGCGCTTTTGTTTGCGCCATATCTCTAAAGTCTCTTTGACACTGATTTAAGTTGCCTTCTAAAACTAGCGTAATTGGGAAATCATTATTTCCAATTAACTCGCCGTTATCACTCTCAATCAATTCGTGAATCGCTCGCTTGCGGTGCTGTCCGTCGGTAATATCTAACTTAACGCCACGAGGGATAACTACTAAACAAATTCCCCGACTTAGTTCGATAATTTGAATCTTCTCTGGATCGACATTGGCAGTGAGTGTACCCACAATCCAGGGTTGGTCTTTTCTAACGCGCTTGAGAATGTACTCCTTGACTTCCTCAGCATGGCCCTTAATCTCTGGACGGTTTTTACCAGACTCAGGCTCGTTATTGGTAGAAGGTCTTGCTTGGAGAAGAGTAGGCAAGTCATCAGCAGACACGTTGAATTGTACCATTTTTCGCTTTCCATGCTCAAAAATTAAGCCCGGATAGCACTTCTGACGGTGGTATCTGGCGAAGTACGGCTCAAGAAATTCATCTAGTCGCTGGTTGAGTTCTGGCTGAGTCGAGCTGTCATTAGTCATAGCTTGTAAATTAATTTAAAGGTTAATATTTAATTGTAAATCATCACGGGTTATAGTAGTTAGGGAGACTATTACGTTCAAAGCTCAACGATCAAGGGCAAACAATTATGTTGCGTCACAGCGGGGAATTCACAGCACAAGTGTTGCTGCTTGGCAAGGGGAGATTGGTAAAATGACACAAGCTCAGCAGATGCCACTATTCCCACCGCGCAGCGTTAAGCAATTAGTGGATGATGTAGAAAAGTTAACTCAAGAAATTCAGGAGTTGTATTGTAGCGATGAAATCCCCTGGATTTTAGGTGTATCTTTTGGAAAAGATTCGAGCGCAGTATTGCAGTTAATATGGTATGCGATCGCAGCACTACCAATGGAAAAGCGCACAAAAACAATTCATTTAATTACAACAGATACGCTGGTTGAAAATCCCATAATTTCTACCTGGGTTCGCAATTGCATTAAACAGGTTAAGCTAGCAGCTAACCAGCAAAAAATGCCAGTTGAACCTCATCTGCTTCATCCTTCCGTTCAAGAAACATTCTGGGTATGCTTAATGGGAAAAGGCTATCCAGCACCTCGAAATGGATTTCGCTGGTGTACCGATCGCATGAAAATTCAACCAGTTAATCATTTTATTCGTGAAATGGTTAGATCTCACGGTGAAACTATTGTTGTTTTAGGTACTCGAAAGGCTGAAAGTAGCAAACGCGCTGCAACAATGAAAAGGCATGAAGCAGGTAGAGTGCGCGATCGCTTAAGTCCTAATTCTCGTTTAATTAACTCTCTAATTTACACTCCTGTGGAAGACTGGCGGGATGATGAAGTTTGGCTTTATTTAATGCAGTATCCTAACCCTTGGGGAGGTGACAATAAAGACTTGTTTACCATGTATCGCGGTGCGACAGCAGATAACGAATGCCCTCTAGTCGTTGATACTTCTACGCCTAGCTGTGGAGATTCTCGCTTTGGCTGCTGGGTTTGTACAATGGTAGACCAAGATAAATCTATGCAGGCAATGATTTTGAATGATGAAGAAAAAGAATGGATGCAGCCTCTCCTTGATATTCGTAACGAATTAGACATTCAAAACGATCACGATAAAAGAGACTTCCGACGCATTTACGGTAGAGTAGAACTGTTTGAACGCAACATGGGCGACGATACAACCTCCGTCCAACACATCCCAGGGCCCTACACCAAATTCTGGCGAGAACACTGGCTGAGACGAGTCTTGGAAGCACAAACCCACATCCGCAAAACCGCACCCCTAGAAATGCGCGATATCACCTTAATTACCCCAGAAGAACTTAGCGAAATCCGCCGCATTTGGCTGGAAGAAAAGCACGAATTTGACGACTCTTTGCCCCGGATTTACGAAGAAGTTACGGGCGAACCTTTTGAAGATTCCCGTCCCGCCGCTGAAAGAAAACTCCTCGGTAGCGATGAATGGACTGTGATCGAAGAGATTTGCAGCGAGGACAAAATGCACCTCGAATTGATGGCAAAACTCCTTGATACAGAACGCCAATACTACACGAAGCCCCGCCGTACAGGCATTTACGGCGATTTGGACAAATGCTTTGAAACCAGTTCGCGATCGAAGGAAGAAGCGATCGGCAACGCCCACTATCAACGCAACTTAAAAAAAGCGGTGGAAGATATTAAAGCAAATCCGACCGAAAACATTCAGCAATTCAAAGATGCGATCGCCCAAACCAACAGTTCCGCCAAAAACGATACCGTTGATATTGCCAAACTTAAAGAAGAACTCGAAAGCAATAGCAATCAAAGTAGGCAGCTATCTTGGGCGGATATTAAATTTTCACCGCCAAATTCAGGAGAGGAAAATAGCAAAGATTAGGTCAATAATGTCGATCGGGCGATCGGGCTTTGGGGTATCGGGCTAACCCGAAGATCCGCCGGGGATTGAAATCCCCGTCTCATAGCAAAAGTCGGTTAAAACCGACTGAAGGGCCAAATCAAAGGATCGCCGACTTCAGGAGTATCGGGCTAACCCGAAGATCCGCCGGGGATTGAAATCCCCGTCTCATAGCAAAAGTCGGTTAAAACCGACTGAAG
>NZ_JAUBRN010000002.1:188276-215620 GCF_036701875.1 Microcoleus sp. MON1_C5
GGCCAAATCAAAGGATCGCCGACTTCAGGAGTATCGCCCTTACCCGAAGATCCGCCGGGGATTGAAATTCCCGTCAAGAGAGCGAAAGTCGGTTAAAACCGACTGAAGCGCTAAATCAAAGGATCGCCGACTTCAGTCCTCTTTAAGAGGACTTCCGCTATGAGACAGGGATTTCAATCCCTGTCGGACTGTCGGATCGTGGGAGTCTCCGATCGACCCCGATCGCACTCTCAGATTCGTTGACAGAATCATAAATCCACCTAAAAAATCCGGAAAAATCTTTATGGCAATGTGGCGGCTGTACTATCATTTAGTTTGGGCAACAAAAGAGCGACAGCCCCTCATATCTCCCGCAAAAGAAACCGAACTTTACTCTTATATCATCGGCAAAGCAGACACCCTCAATTGCATCCTCCACGCCATCGGCGGCACAGAAAATCACATCCACTTAATAGTTTCCATTCCTCCGACACAATCGATCGCTGAATTCATTAAAAATATTAAAGGTAGCAGCAGCCGTTATCTCAATCAAACTTTGCAAAATCCCAATAAATTTTCGTGGCAAGAAGGATACGGAGTATTTTCTTTAGGACAAAAACAACTAGACTCAGCAGTCGCTTATGTGATAAATCAAAAGGAACATCACTTGCAAAAAACCACAAATTCGCATTTAGAACAAATCACGGATCAAGACAATCCACCCACCCGGTGGCACCCGAATTCGCCAGAGAATTAATTGAAAAATATTGGCAGACTCTCCGATTCTCGGACTCTCCAGCTATTGCGTTTACATCCAGACCCGCCGGGGATTGAAATCCCCGTCTAATAGCAAAAGTCGGTTAAAACCGACTAAAAACCCAGATTCAACAGTCACAAACTTCAGTCCTCTTCAGAGGACTTCAGCTATGAGACAGGGATTTCAATCCCTGTCGGACTGTCGGACTCACACATCGACCCCGGACTGTCGGATACGCCGATCGCACCCACCAACTTTCATCCCATCTCAACAACATCTACAATGCAATTCCTCGAACTCGTCCTCAAAAACTTCGGCCCCTATGCAGGCACCCAAACCATCAATCTCCGCCCCGAAAAAGACGGAAATCCCTGCCCAGTCATCCTATTTGGCGGCATGAATGGCGGCGGCAAAACCACCCTCATGGACGCCATTCGCCTCGCCCTCTACGGTGGCCGCGCCCAATGTTCCACCAGAGGCAATTTAAGCTACAGCGACTTTCTCAATCAATGCGTCAACCGCCACACTCCCCCATTAGAAGATACCCGCGTCGAACTAACATTTGAACAAGTCCAAGATGACAAATTAGCTCAATTCAAAATAGTTAGATACTGGAAAAAACTAGATATCAAAGATAACTTAAGCATTCTCATATACAGCGAAATAGTCAGCGATTGGTGGTCGGACAAAGCTATTACTAACACCTGGGACGAATACATCGAAACCCTTTTGCCCGTCGGAATATCCAACCTATTTCTGTTTGACGGCGAACAAGTAAAAGAACTCGCCGAACTCGAAACACCGCCGGAGTTTGTCGTCGGGGCGATTAAATCTCTTTTAGGTTTAGAATTAGCAGAACGCCTCGCCGTCGATTTAGAAATATTAGCCGGCCGCAAGCGGAAAGAAATTGCTGGCAAAAAAGACTTGGCTGCTTTAGAGAAAATCGAACAAACTTTTAAGAAAATTAGTGAGGAAATAGACTCAGCTAAGCAAGAACAAGCCAGCTTTAAAAACGAGTTAGATAAAGCTCAAAAAAATCAGCAACAAGCATCAGAAAAGTTTATTTATGAAGGCGGGAAAATTGCCGCAGATCGCAGTCAACTAGACAGACAGCTAAACGACTACAGAAATCAGGCAGACAAAACCCGTCAATCCATGATGGAATTGGCATCAAATACGCTCCCACTAGCCCTAATTTCGCCCTTGCTAACCGAAGCCAAAATTCAAGCAGAAACAGAAGCCAGCCAGCAGCAAGCAAAGATTGCCCAAAATGTTATCAAACAAAGAAGCGATCGCCTTCTCAACTATATCGCCGAAATCTCGTTAAATCCCCAACAGCTAGATAAAATTCAAGACTTCATCCGCCAAGAAAACCAAGAACTCGAACAGCAAGCGGGAACAGACGTTCCGCCCTGGATGAACGCCGACAACAACAGCATCCAGCAACTAGAAAACCTTCTTAGCTACCAAATCAAAGCCCAGCAAATTCTAGCCCGCAACCAAATAGAAGAAATCCAAAACATCGAAGCAGAAATCGACTTCACAGACAGAGAACTCGCCGCCGCCGCTTCCCCCGAAGCCTACGAAAAACTAGAAGAAGAGGTCAGGAAAGCCCAAAAAGCAGTCGCTATCGCAGCCGCCGCCTGTGAATCAGCCAACCGCCGCGTCGATGAATTAGAGAGAGAATTAGCCAAAAACCAAAAAGAACTAGAAAGCTACAGCAGCGAATTCATCACCATCAGAAACAGCCAACACGTCATCGCGTCCATCGCCAAAGCCCAAGCCACCCTGAAACTCTTTAAAGAAAAACTCACCCTCAAAAAACTCAACAAACTCGAAATAGAAATTACCGACTGTTTCCGCTACCTGTTGCACAAAACCGACCTCGTGCACAGAGTTGCGATCGACACTCAAACATTTAGCCTCTCCATTTACGATCCAGAAGGCAAACCGGTACCCAAACACCGACTTTCTGCCGGGGAAAAACAATTGCTGGCGATCGCCTTTTTGTGGGGATTGGCTAGAGTATCCGGGAGACAATTGCCAGTTGCGATCGACACTCCCTTGGGCCGCCTCGACTCCTCCCACAGAAACAACCTAGTCGAACGTTATTTCCCCTCGGCCAGCCACCAAGTGATCCTGCTTTCTACCGACACGGAAATTAGAAAAGTAGAATACGAAAAACTCCAAGAATTAGAGGCGATCGCCCACAGCTACCTCCTCAAATACGACTCCGCCAAACACCAAACCACCGTCGAAAAAGGTTACTTCTGGGAATAAAAATTCGCCCTAAAAAATAGCGCAACCCCCTTGACTTTGCTGGGGAGTTGCGGTAGTATAGATAGCATAATGGAATGGTGGCGAAAATTTTATTTTGGCCACCATCCCATTATTAAGGATAAATCCTACTACAATCAAAATACCAAAAAAAACCGATTTAATCAAGTCGCGCCGTGTAAAAAAATGTTAATTATTTCTCGTTATCTAGAGGCTTTGCTTCCCCAATATTAACAGTTTTTACAATATACCAAACAATCTCAAACTCATGGAACCACCAGTCGATCGCATCCGCCTATCCCAAACAGGCAAAGACCAACTATCAAAACTGAAACGATCGACCAAAATCGATCAGTGGAATATTCTATGCAGGTGGGGATTTTGCCGATCGCTCGCCGAACCCAGCATCCCATCGCCAGTACCAATTCCCAGCGACAGCAACGTCGAATTAAGCTGGGATGTCTTCGGCGGTGACATGGCTGATATCTTGATAATGGCCCTCAAACAGCGGTGTCACCAAGATAATTTAGGCACAGAAAAAGAAACTCTAGCCAAACAGTTTCGCCTGCACTTGCACCGAGGGATTGGTTATTTGGCCGGCGATCCGAATATTAAGAAAATCGAAGACTTGGTGGCAATCGCTCTATCGCCTGAGAAATTAAGAAATTAACTGATTGTTGACAGTTGACAGTTGACAGTTGACAGTTGTTATTGGTTGTTAGCAGGCCCAAGCGAGCAAGAAATAAATAACCAATAACCAATAACCAATAACCAATGACTTCTTATTTCAGTAAAAGCGGGAAAAAATGACCTACTGGCCCTTGACCTTCCCCAATATCCAAAGCATATTTGAGAGCAGTAGTAACATAATCCTTAGCCAATGTCACCGCTGTAAACAAATCTTTCCCTAATGCTAAATTAGCCGCGATCGCAGCACTCAAAGTACAACCAGTCCCGTGAGTATTCCCAGTATCAACATTTTCAGTCTTCAACACATCCAACCGCGTACCATCAAACCAAACATCAATTCCCCGCAAATCTCCCGCCATCCCGCCGCCTTTCACCAAAACAGCTTTGGCGCCCAAACGATAAATCTGCTGCGCCGCCACCCGCATATCGTCTAGAGAAAAAATCTCTAAACCGCTCAAAATCTGAGCCTCAAACCGATTCGGAGTCACGACAGCAGCCAAAGGAATCAAAACATCCCGCAAAAATGCGATCGCTCCCTCATCAATCAATCGATCGCCCGATCGTGAAACCATCACCGGATCGACAACCAAATTCCCTATTCCCAAAGCTTCCACCTGTGAAGCCACCGCCGCCATAATTTCCCGATTCAGCAGCATCCCAGTCTTCACAGCATCCACCCCAATATCCCCAACTACCGCCTCAATTTGAGCCCCCACAGCCTCCGGAGACAAAGCATCCACCCGCGTCACCCCCAAAGTATTTTGAGCCGTCACGCAAGTCAAAGCACTCGTACCGTGCACGCAGTGAAACGCAAAAGTCCGCAAATCCGCCTGAATCCCGGCCCCACCGCCACTATCAGATCCCGCCACAGTCAAAGCCACAGGAATTCTCGATTTAACCATCTTTTTCAACCGCAGATAAACACAAACTTTCCCCAGACACATCCCATCATATCTGTGGCACGGGCGTCCCGCCTGTGCTTCCGAAACGGTTAAAATTCCCAAACAAAATTAGCTATGATTAAACCAATTGTAAAGAATTATTGCAAACAGCCGTGAAAGTCACCCGAATCGACCTCAACTCTTGGATCTTCCACATCGCAGGCCAAACCATCCTCGTCGATCCCTGGCTGGTCGATCCCCTCGTATTTTACGGTCAACCCTGGCTGTTCACCGCCTACCACAACACCCCCGTAGCCTTCACTCCCAGCACCTTACCGCCGATCGACCTCATCCTAATTTCCCAAGGATTAGACGACCACTGCCACAGACCAACACTCGAACAGCTCGATCGCACAATTCCCGCGATCGCCTCACCCACCGCTGCCAAAGTCCTCAGAAGTTTAGGCTACACTAATATCACATCTTTAGCAAATTGGCAAGAGTTAAATTTTAAAGAAAAGTTACAAATTACTGCCGTACCCGGAGCCGAAATCGGGCCGGGACAAGAAGAAAACGGCTATTTGCTCAAAGATTTAAGCAGCGGCGAGACACTTTATTACGAACCGCACCTGCCACCATTAGACAAAGTTAAACAGAAAATAGACACAGTAGACGTAGCCATCGCCCCAGTCATCGGTCAAATCTTCCCATTCCTCGGACAAGTCATCATCGGCCCTTCGCAAGCCCTCAGCCTCGCCCAAACACTGAAACCTCGGTTTTTCCTGCCTACAGCGGCGGGAGACATCCGAGCCACAGGGATTTTACCAATGTTAGTGCGCTCGGTTGGCAGCATCCCCGAATTTCGCGATTTGCTAGCAAAATCCGGCCTCTCCACCCAACTCCTCGAACCCGAACCAGGCCAAACCCTAGAAATTTTAGATTTGGGATTTTAGATTTTCGATTGGAGATTTTCGATTTTCTAGATTGGAGATTGGAGATTGGAGATTGGAGATTGGAGATTCAATCCAAAATCCCAAATCCCAAATCTAAAATCTAAAATCGAAAATCTAAAATCATCTTGGCGGGCGACGGTTACGCAAAAACTCAGGAATATCCAATCCCAAATCCTGCGGCGGTTTCGCTTTCGGATCGGGCGTCTGTTGAGCCGGAGTCGTCGGCACAGTTGCAGCCCGCCAAGGAGCATTAACATTTTGCGTCCGTCCCGGAGTCGGAGGCGACGGAACTTCCCCCGAAAAACCAGTAGCGATCACAGTAATCTTAATTTCGCCCTGAAGCCGCTCGTCAATCACCGCTCCAAAAATAATATTGGCATTCGGATCGACAACCTCGTAAATCGTCTCAGCCGCCGCATTCACCTCGTGCAGCGTCATGTCAGTACCGCCAGTGATGTTAAACACCACACCTCTAGCGCCCTCAATAGACGAAGCTTCCAGCAGAGGCGAAGAAATAGCCTGCATCGCAGCCTCCCTAGCCCGTGACTTGCCAGAACCCACGCCGATGCCCATCAAAGCCGAACCCGCATCAGCCATTACTGCCCGCACGTCAGCAAAGTCAACATTCACCAAACCGGGAATAGTAATAATGTCAGAAATACCCTGAACCCCTTGGCGCAGGATATCGTCAGCAACTCGAAAAGCCTCTTGTACCGGCATTTGTTCCGAAATCACAGACAGCAACTTGTCGTTAGGAATTACGATCAGCGTATCCACCCGGGTTTGCAAAGCCGCAATCCCTTCTTCAGCTTGGCTGGTGCGCCGCCGTCCCTCAAACGTAAAAGGCCGCGTCACTATGCCCACAGTCAAAGCGCCCATTTCCTTAGCGACCTCAGCCACAATCGGAGCCGCGCCCGTGCCGGTACCGCCGCCCATGCCGGCGGTGATAAATACCAAATCCGCGTGATTCAGAGCATTAGCAACCTCGTCGCGAGATTCCTCCGCAGCCTTTTGACCGATCGCCGGATTGCCCCCCGCCCCCAAACCGCGCGTCAACTTCTGTCCGACTTGCAAGCGTTTCGGAGCATTTGAGAGAACCAGAGCTTGGGAATCCGTATTCACGCACCAAAACTCGACACCAGAAACCTCGCTAGCAATCATCCGGTTAACGGCGTTGCCCCCACCACCGCCGACGCCAATTACTTTGATTTTGGCAGCGCTGCTGGGCATTATGTCTTTGGGATTGACCATAGGATCGATATCAATACTATCTACATTTACATAACCAGACTTGCGTCTAAAGGGATTGGCGGAATCTGCAGCCACCGGAAAATTTTTTACTTCTTCCGAAGGGGGACTGTCTTGGTCAGACCCCTGTCTATTATTAAGCTTCATTAGAGTCGGGGATAGTAGATTACAGCTTGTTAACTAAACGCCAATTCACAATCAACTATAGGCTAAGTTGCGCGAAAAACTAACACTGGTCGATGCTTAATGTTAGCAATCTCGGATTTGGCCGACCTCACTAGCCGAGACCTCGCTTGACGCCATCCAGGTACTTGACCGGATTAAGGCAGTTGTAAGCAAGGCATAAGGAAAAAAAATGGATACTAGCCCCTGACGCGGGGCGCTGTCCAAAAACTGTGCTGATTGCAAGCCCTGCCTATCGATCGATACCTTCTACCTTCTGTTGACAAAGAATCAATTCTGGGCGCGGGTGGGTGCGGGGGTGGAACTCTCCAAACTGGGGGGGAGTTCTGGCAAATGGACGATCGGCGAAGCAGGATTTTTCAAGTCAATGTAGGCTATTTTGCTTGAATCTATCTGTTTTGGCAATTGTCGCATTCGGTCTAAAACCTTAAGTTGCTCCGCAGTCTTGGAACTGTACGGCCCTAAGTGTACGGTACCGATCTCTGTTTTCAAGATCAAGTTGTTCGGGTTTTGCCAATTAATCTCAAACACCTTCACCGTCAAGCCGCTGAGTCCTTGGTAAAACTTCGGCCAATAGGCGCGATACTGTTCCAAAGACCCGATGACTTTTAAAGTGGGCAAAGAACGCTGAGGCTGCGTTCCCGGAATGCTGCCGGGCCCGATCGAACTATTCTGCGATCGTACAGCAGTATAACTATCCGACGGCATCCAACCTCCGCGAGCGTCCAGCCACCCCACTTTTTCCTTCTCACTGTTCGATTTCAACACCGCAGTCGGCTGCGCCACCGCCACTGGCAGGCGTTCTGCCACTTCTACAGTCAAACTCGGCGGAAACAAGTTACGAGTCACCTTCGCTTTGGCGATCGGCCCCGTGGACTCCAGCTTTTCGGCCAGGGCCTGCGGTTGAATCCCCCACAGCGACTGCGGGTAAGACAGCGGCACCAAAGACCGCACCGCCTTATCCGACAGCCACTGATTGCCCTCCACCTTCACTTGTTCCGATCGGGCAATTAACCAAGCCGGCTGAGCAATCCACCAAAGCAAACCTCCAGCCATTGCGCTCGCTGCCAGCATTTGCCACACAACAGCCGCCAATCGAGCACGCCTCTGCTGCCGCAACTTTTGGCGCCTGCGCCCTAACTCTGTTTGAGAAACCGCTCCAAAACTAGCCATCTACGTCTTGACAATATAGTAATTAAGGATTAGCACAAATTCAAAACTGTTTAATCTCTCTCTTGAACCCTGTTTTCCCCTACCATTTAACCAGATCTCCGCAAATTTACCCATACTCCTGCCAATATCAGTAATATCACTGATCCCCCTAAGTAATAAAAAATTATTAATTAAAAATTCCCAATTCCAGCGCCGGAAAAACCCCTTACCAGAGCAAGGTTCTTTGGGTATTTAGGGCATTACCCCACAGGGCAAAAGGTTACAAATCAAACTAAACTCAACTAAAGAAAGTTTAGACTTTCGATTAACTTTTTTAACTTTTATTCGGCTTCCATTGTGATCGCACTCGAATTAGACAGATTCTATAAAGCCTGCAACCCGAGCAAGACCCTTGTTGCGGGAGACCCAGGAGATTATCAATACTACATTGATTTTGGTTCCGTGCGTGGCGGCAAAATCATTGAATCTTTACAGCGAACCATTACCCGCATATCCCCCAACGAGCCAACCTGTCAGCTATTTACAGGACATATCGGGTGTGGCAAATCTACGGAATTGTTTCGACTAAAAGCTGAGTTAGAGCAAGAGGGTTTTTGCGTCGTCTACTTCGAGTCTTCCCAAGACTTAGACATGGGTGATGTAGACATCAGCGATATTTTGCTGAGCATTGCGCGCCAAGTCAGCGAAACTATGGAATCAGCTAAAATCAAACTCAGACCGAGCTATTTTACCAATCTGTTTGCAGAAGTGGCAGAATTTTTGCAGACTCCCATAGATTTGTCAGCGGAAGCCGAGTTATCTGTAGGCATTGCTAGAGTTACTGCTAAAACTAAAGACTCTCCCAAACTGCGATCGCAACTCAGGCAATATCTCGAACCCCGCACCAACAGCATTTTGCAGTCGATCAATGAAGAACTCCTCAACAAAGCTAACGCTGAACTCAAGCACCAAGGCAAAAAAGGGCTCGCAGTCATCGTTGACAACCTCGATCGCCTCGATGCCTCCCTCAAACCCAGCGGACGCACCCAGCCAGAATATCTGTTTTTAGACCGCGGCGAACAGTTGAAAAAACTTAATTGCCATGTTGTCTACACGATTCCCCTGACTTTGATTTTTTCCAACGACTTCGGCCGCCTCGCCAGTCGATTTGGAGTCAAACCCAAGGTGATGCCGATGGTACCGGTGCAAATGCGATCGGGCGACGACCACCTCGAAGGAATGGCACTGCTGCGCCAGCTAGTATTAGCTAGAGCTTTCCCGAAAGTTGCTCCCCATCAACGCATTGATTTGATTTCCCAGGTGTTTGACTCTCCCGAAACTTTAGATCGGCTTTGCCGGATTAGTGGCGGTCACGTTCGCAATCTACTGATGCTTTTGTATAGCTGTTTGCAGCACGAAGACCCTCCCTTCTCTCGCGAATGCCTCGAAAGCGTCATTCAAGAATATCGCGATGACCTTTTGGGAGCCATCAATGACATGGAATGGGAATTGCTGTTTCAAGTCGTCACCCGACAAAGTGTAACTGGCGAAGAAGAGTCTCAAATCTTGTTGCGAAGTATGTTTGTCTTTGAATACCGCGATCAAGAAGGTCGCTGGTTTGGCATCAATCCAGCCCTAGCAGAAACCAGAAAATATAAGGAGTGGCGGCAGGGCCTTGAGCCAAAATAGTTGGGATTTTTGAGATTGCTTCCCGACTCTAATAACCCTTACCCATGAGCGAGATAGAAACTATTTAACTTAAAATTCACCGCTCAAAACTCCGCACTCCAACAATCCAATACAAAAATCAGTCAGCGGTTTTTGCCGCTGGCTGATTTCTGTTGAATGCTGGCTATATGCGGTGAATGTTATTGTCGCGTAAAACTTTGCCGCCACCAAGGACTTTCCCCACTCTCAACTCTCATATCTGCAATGCCAGACCCCCTATGTCTGTTCTTACCTGTTGCTGTTAATTTCCCATAATCCCATCCCGGACGACAATTTTTTTTGCTGGTGTGTTAAATGCCTGCTACAGATAGATCGCAGTTGTTTACTAATAGCTAGTCGTCGGTATTATCTTAAATTTAGGGGTTGGCTATTTACGATCTGTAGTCATTTATATAGAGCGGAATAAAAAAATATTAGCTGGGCTTAAAATTTGACGGGGAAGTCTAGCATTCTCTGAGATTGAGCGGTATGATATCTTTACATTGGATCTAATAACTATGTAAGTATTAAAAGGAGAAGTACGAAAAACTACGTATTTCTACAGAGATAAAGCCTCAAACAGAGACGGTTATCTCTAAGTAGATACGCTTTTAGTCACGATTGGTGAGCGTTAGGTAATTGATTTATGCAAAAGAGGTGCACGCATGACCGATCTAATTAAGGTACAAGAAACTGCCAACTACAACGAGCGATCTCTCAAAACTCTGGTCAGATCCATTACAATGTCTCAACAGCAATTCTCGCTGATTTTGGTGCGCTGCAACTACGAGCAGTTGCGCCAGCAAATAGCGCAGCGGCTGCGAGAAGTCTCCCCAGTTCCAATTCAAGATCTCGTCCTGCCAGCTTCAGTCAAAACCCTTTACACTACTCTGCAGGCAAGCACTTTGCAGGAGGGGTACTCGCCTGTGGTTTCGGCCTCGGCTTTGATGGTATTCGGTTTAGAAACAGTAGTAGCGATCGACGAACTGATGGCTTCTACCAATCAAGTGCGAGACGAATTTCGCAAAAATTTTTCCTGCCCGGTGATTTTGTGGGTAACAGATGACATCGTGACCAAAATGATTCGTCTGGCCCCGGATTTCAAAAGTTGGGCGGCCGCCACAATTAAATTTGAAATGGGCGTTGACGAATTAATTAATTTCCTCGCTAGGCGGGCCGATACTATATTTAAAATAGGCGAACTCAATCAAGAACTCGCCAGCAGCAACGTCAGCACCATAGCTAATTGTGAAACCTGCGAAACCCCGTGCGAAAAACGCGGCCTGGAGCGCGAAATCAGCCATGGAGAACGCTTTCTAACTTTTAACTCAGGGCCCCAAAACCGACGACAATCAGATGCCCACTCGTATTCGCCATTGAGTCCGGGCAATACCTTCGATTTGGCGATCGGCTCTTTGCCACGCCGAGAACTAGAATTAGCTTTAAGAGATTTACAAAATCGCGGTGAAGAATTAGAACCCGCCCTCAAAGCCAGCCTGCAATTCGTTCTCGGTCGAGATTACTATGTCAGCGACCAAACCGAAACTGCCTTAATTCACTACCAAGAAAGTTTACTATTTTGGCAGCAGAAAACGGGCAACTGGGAACTGGCAAACTTGGAACATTCCGAAAACCCAGAAACCTTCTCCTCCTTGTCGAATCCTGTCCCCAAAATTTTATTTTTAGAGAGAGAAGGCATAGTGCTGTTTCACATAGCCCTGTGTCATCGGTTGCAAGCAGCCAGAAACCCGGTAGCCAACCGCCAGCACTGGGAACAAGCTTGGATTAGCCTGGAACAATCTAGAAACGCTTTCTCCCTTGCCTCACGCCCGGAATTGGTAGCTGAGGTGACAGCACACCTCGGAGAAGTGCTGCAGCGCCTGAAAGCTTGGGGAGAGTTGCAAGCATTAGCTGAAAATTCTTTGCAGTTGCACTTCACTTACGGTACTCCCAGTCAACTAGCTCAAGATTACGGCTTTTTGGCTGAAGTTGCCCTGCAACAGTCGAGGTGGAGTCAAGCCCGCCAGCTAGCCGAGTTGGCTTTGGCAATTTTGGATCAAACGCCTCATGATTTGAGATTGCTGATTGAAGATTTGAGATTGGGGTTTGAGGGAAATTATCCAGAATTGGTGGGCCCTAACGAGTTAAGTAACGAACCCAAATCTAAAATCCAACATCCTAAATCCGACAGGAGTTCGTATCTTTTACTTTTAGCGCGAAGTTTGCGACAGCTAGGGCAGTGGGAAGCGGCGGTTCATTCTTTGGAGTTGGCTCAATCTCAAAGCGAGCCGAAGTACGACCCCCGACTTTACATCGATATTTTGACGGAATTGCAAGCGGTTTATTTCGAGCAGGGAGAGTATCTTAAAGCGTTTCGGATTAAAAAAACCCAGCGTTCGATCGAATATCAATACGGATTTAGAGCTTTTATCGGAGCCAGCCAATTGCAGCAGCAGCGCCAAGCGGTCAATCCTTCAGGCCCCTCAGCTCAAAACCAAGCTGCCATCGCAGCGGAAATGACAGCTTACTCGCGTCAAACAGATATCAATAGCTTGCTAGAAAGAATTAGCAGGGACGACCATAAATTAACTATTATTCACGGGCCCAGCGGAGTCGGGAAAAGTTCTCTAGTCAATGCCGGCTTAGTACCAGCTTTGAAAAACATTACTCCGGGCGCGCGCGATACATTGCCCGTAGTAGTCAAAGTTTACACCGATTGGCTGGTGGAGTTAGAAAATGCTTTGAACAGCGCACTGTACGACAAACAAGCCGAAGAGGAAAGTAAATTAATCTCGAAAGGACTACACGGAATCCACAAAAAAAGTTGCTCGGTTATTCCTGCTCGCAGCTCGGAAGTCTCTTCTTTTATTATAGATCAGTTGCGCGAAAATGCCACAAATAATTTGTTGACTGTGCTGATTTTCGATCAATTTGAAGAGTTTTTCTTTGTTTCGACTTCAGTGGAACAAAGACAACTTTTTTATAATTTTTTGGGCTTGTTTTTAAATTTGCCTTATGTCAAGATAATTCTGTGCTTGCGGGAAGATTATTTGCACTACTTACTAGATTGCGATCGCTTCCCAAATCTTGACGCTATTAACAATAATATTCTCGACAAAAGTATCCGCTACCAACTGCGGAGTTTTTCTATCAAAGACGCGCGGGCTGTCATCGGACACTTAACAGAACGGGCGGAATTTTATTTAGAGCCGGCACTGATCGATGCCTTCGTAGAAGATTTAGCAGACGAACTTCAAGAAGTGCGACCGATCGAATTGCAGGTAGTAGGAGCGCAACTGCAAGAAGAAGGTATTACCAGTCTAGCACAATACCAGCAATTGGGGGACAATCCCAAAGCGGAATTAGTGAAACGATCGCTCGAAAGAGTCATCTCTGACTGTGGCCTGGTTAACGAAGACGCAGCTTGGAAAATCTTGTTTTCCCTGACAGATGAAAGAGGCGTTCGCCTGATAAAAACCAAACACGAACTCTCGTTAGTTACAGGTCCGCAGCCAGCAGATGCCCGCGAAACCGAATTATCGGCGATCGGCAGAAACAGAATTTCTCTACAGCGACAGTTCGCAAAAGACCCTGAAAGCCGACAAAAGAAAACCGACAACCTCGACTTGATTTTAGACATTTTAGTTGGTCACGGTTTGCTATTTCTGCTACGGGAAGCGCCAGAAGACCGCTATCAATTGGTACACGACTATTTAGTGCGACCGATCCGCCAAAGATTCGGATTAGAAGCCAGACTGCACAAAGCAGAAGCAGACAAAAAAATGAGTCAAGCACAGCTCTACCGAGCCAATACTTTTCTCAAACAACTGCTGGGAGTAGCAGTGATCGGCGTGATGCTGCTAACCAGTTCCACCATCGCCGCCGTAAACTTTTGGTGGCGGGCCGTGGGTCAAAAACAGCTAGCTGTCGCTCAAACTCAGCGAGCCGAAATCAGTACCCTGACAGCAGCTTCGGAAGCACTTTATTTCTCAAACAACAAATTTGACGCCATGATGGAAAGTTTGAGAGCTGGCAAAAAGTGGAAACAGATCGAACACTCCCAAAAAATGTATACTCTCAAAGACACCGAAATTCTGATTTCTGCTGCCCTCCAACAGGCAGTTTATGGAGTCAAAGAACGCAACCGCTTGGAAGGACACGGCGATGTAGTTTGGGGTCTTAGCTTCAGTCCAGACGGCGAAACAATAGCTTCTTCCAGTGTAGATAAAACCGTCAAACTTTGGCGGCGCGACGGCAGTTTGCTGGCAACTTTCAAAGACCATACTAACAGCGTCTCATGTGTCACGTTCAGTCCAGACAACAAAATTATCGCCTCGGCAAGTTTAGATAAAACTGTCAAAATTTGGCAAACAGACGGCAGTTTGCTGGCAACTTTCAACGGGCATACTAATAGCGTTACCAGCGTTGCTTTTAGCCCTGACGGTCAAACGATCGCCAGTGGCTCTACAGATAAAACTATCAAACTTTGGAAAACCGACGGCACGCTGCTGAGAACGATCGAACAATTTGCTCCCGTAAATTGGCTAAGCTTCAGCCGCGACGGCAAAATAATTGCTGTGGCGAGCCATGACGGTACTGTGAAACTGTGGAGTTCTGACGGCAGGTTAATCGCTAATTTGTGGCACAGCGAAAACAGACAACCCTCGAAAATTTACACCGTCAGTTTCTCCCCCGATGGTGAAACGATCGCCAGTGCGGGTGAAGATAAAACAGTGAAAATCTGGAGCATCGCTGCACTCAAACACCCACCAACAGAAAATTCAACACAAGCAAAAAAAGGTGAACTGCTAACAACTTTGCGGGGACACAGCAAGTGGGTATTTGGTGTCAGTTTCTCCCCCGACGGTCAAACACTTGCTTCTGGAAGTGCAGACGGGACTGTCAAACTCTGGAGTCTTGCTGGTGTTGGCGACAAACGCCCAACCGATGCTAGCAACATTAAACCAGAGAGTCGCTTACTGAGAACTTTTGAGGGACACGCCGATCGAGTTACTCAGGTGAGTTTTAGCCCGGAAGGCAAAACCTTGGCTTCGGCAAGTTTTGACAAAACTGTCCGGCTGTGGCGACTCGATGACGTGCCGCTCAAAACTCTCGACGGACACCAAAACCGGGTGCAGGGCGTTACTTTTAGCCCCGACGGCCAAAGGCTGGCTTCTGCTTCTACGGACAAAACTATCAAACTCTGGAGCCGCACGGGAGTTTTGCTAGAAACCTTGGAAGGACACACTCAGAGAGTCGCCAGCGTCAGTTTCAGCCCCGACGGCCAGCTACTTGCTTCTGGGAGTTACGACAAAACGGTGAAAGTCTGGAGTTTGACAGAAGATGGCATGAATAATATTCTCCCTTGTCCTTCGGCTCCGCTATTCCCGTGTTCGCCTTCTGTGCTGTTCACTCTCGACGGCCACGCCGACAGCGTGATGAGCGTGAGTTTTAGCCCCGACAGCGAGATTCTGGCTTCGGGGAGCAAGGATAAGACGGTGAAACTCTGGACTAGAAACGGCAGGCTGATTAAGACTTTGACGGGACACACAGGCTGGGTGACTGGGGTGACTTTCAGTCCCGACGGCTCGATGCTGGCTTCTGCAAGCGATGACGGTACTCTCAAACTCTGGAATCGGGATGGTCGTTTGCTAAGAACTTTTGAAGGAGCTCACAACAGTTTTGTGTTGGGGGTTGCTTTTAGCCCTGATGGCAAAATGCTGGCTTCGGCTGGTTACGACAATTCCGTGAAGCTGTGGAAGGTAGACGGGACTTTGGTGGCGACGCTGCTGAAGGGTTCTAGCGACAGCGTGACTAGCGTGGGTTTTAGC
Source organism: Microcoleus sp. MON1_C5 (assembly GCF_036701875.1). Classification (NCBI taxonomy): domain Bacteria; kingdom Bacillati; phylum Cyanobacteriota; class Cyanophyceae; order Oscillatoriales; family Microcoleaceae; genus Microcoleus; species Microcoleus sp. MON1_C5. Next base: position 203,935 of record NZ_JAUBRN010000002.1, read on the forward strand.
CCGGATGGTTTGTTGGTTGCTTCGGGCAGTTATGACCATAAGGTGAAGTTGTGGAGTCGCAGCGGGACTTTACTGAAAACTTTGACTGGTCACAAGGATAGCGTGATGAGTGTGAGTTTTAGCCCGGATGGGAAGGTTCTGGCTTCTGCTGGCCGGGATAATCGGGTGATTTTGTGGAATTTGGATCTTGACGATTTGCTGGTGAGGGGCTGTGACTGGGTGGGAGATTATCTGAGAACTAATCCTAATGTGAGCCATCGCGATCGGCGTCTCTGTGAGGGGGTTGGGGCAAAATCTCAATTTTAGGGTAATGGGTAATTTCTTCAGTGTCCCCCCTAGAAATCCCCTTGACTCTATGCAGCGGTTTTAAGCGCTGGATAAAGTCAAACTAAGTCTTAACTGAGAGGGACTCAAGAATCAAGCGGCTAAAAAGCCCGGTTTTGGTATCAAAACTCAAAACTCAAAACTATTTTCCTCTTCCCCTTGGTCTCGGCTTCCTGTAAAGTAAATAATTGTAAAGAAATATGAGTTTTCTCTTATCCTCTGGTTAAGACCGCCAGCTAGCATTCACAATTAAGACCCGGATTATAAGTTCCTATGTCACAGCTTTTCCCGCGAAAATTTCTAGCCTCTGTTGCCGCATTTTTTCTGGCTTTGTCCGTGTGGGCGATCGCACCAGTAGCCCACGCTTTCAATAATCCAGATTTATTGCCGTCAACTCAGACGCCGATCATTGATTTAGCTAAAGCCCTTACGGATATTGAAGAAGAAAGTTTGGCAAAAAATTTAAACGCCTTTGAAACCGAAACCGGCTGGAAATTGCGAGTGCTGACTCAGTACGATCGCACGCCCGGTTTGGCTGTCAAAAGTTATTGGGGGCTAGATGACAAGAGTGTGTTGCTAGTTGCTGACCCCCGAGGGGGCAATTTGCTCAATTTTAATGTGGGCGACTCGCTGTATCCACTGCTGCCGCGCACTTTTTGGGTGGAACTGCAAACCCGCTACGGTAATCAATTTTTTGTGCGGGACAATGGCGAAGATCGAGCGATTATTGAATCTTTGGAGTCTATAGAAGGCTGTTTGCGTCAGGGCGGATGCCGCGTGGTTCCCGGTTTGCCGAGGGAACAGTGGGTTCTGACGTTAATTACGTCGGTGGTTGGCGGCGTCATCTGCGGGTTTGCGGCTCAGCCTCGGAAGCCGGGACAGGTTGTGGCTTGGCAGTGGGCGCTGATTTTTTCGCCGCTGTGGGGCATTCTGTTTTTCGCTTTCGGGCTTGGGCCGGTGGTGACTCGGACTTCTGACTGGTTGCCTGTGGTTCGGAATGTGGCGGGTTTTGCGATCGGAGCTTTGGTGGCATTCCTGACTCCGGTGTTGGGCAAATCTTCTTCGTCGTCGGAAACTTAGTTGTCAGTTGGCAGTTGCCAGTTGGCAGTTGCCAGTCATCAGTTATCAGTCAACAGTCAACAGTCATCAGTCATCAGTTATCAGTCAACAGTCAACAGTCAACAGTCAACAAATGACTAAAAGCTGGTAAGCTGATACCTGACAACTCACAGGCGACAGCTATCCAACAAATGGAATGGCACGTAAGCGATGCCCAGAGTCTGGGATTAATCGATAACGAAATTGGCGACCACGGTTTTTCAGCGGCGGAGTACGAAATAGTCCGCCGCGTGATTTATGCGACTGCTGATTTTGAGTACAAGTCTTTAATTAGTTTTTCCGATCAGGCTTTGCAGGCTGGGGCGGCAGCTTTGGCTGCTCGGACTACGATCGTGGTAGATGTGCCGATGGTGCAGGTGGGCATTACGCCCCTAATTCAAAATACCTTTGCGAATCCGGTTTACTGTTCGATGGAGGCTTTGACGCGCCCCCAAAAGGAAAGGACGCGGGCGGCTTGGGGGATTGAAACTTTGGCAAAACGCTATCCTGAGGGGATTTTTGTGGTGGGCCAGGCTCAAACTGCTTTGTCGGCGATCGTAGATTTGATTGAATCTGAGGAAATTCGGCCGGCTTTGGTGATTGGGACGCCTTCTGGGTTTGTAGGGGTGGACGTGGCTAAGTCGCGGCTGCACGATTCGATGATTCCTCACATTCGGATTGAGGGCCGCAAGGGCTCTGCGGTGGTAGCTGTGGCTATTGTTAACGGGCTGGTGGATTTGGCTTGGCAAGCTTACGGCCAAGAGGGGAACAGTTGATCGATAAGTTAATTGTCATGAGTCATGGGATTTTAGATTTTAGATCCCGCTTTCGGCACCCTCTACTTTCACAATAGGTTTTTTCCGAATTTTGTGAACAAATTAAGTTACTTTTTATAACGCGGGATTCTGTGTACCATCATAGATCGTCCTGGACGCATGAGAGTCCAGAAACCGGGTTTGATGGGCGAAAATACACAGGTTGCAGCCACAGATTCGGTAAAAAACCTGCTGATTGAGCGAAGTCTAAACCCGGTTTTTTTGTGGGAGTTCGTAAGTCTTGATAGAGTAGAATTCTCTAGCAAATTAAGGAAATGAGTCGATTGCAAATTCGCGAAGATGACCTCAGAGGTAGAAAGATCGCTGACTTTCTGTGCGAACATCTCGAAAATATGAATGAGATTACACCACCTGGAAGCATTCATGCTCTTGATTTAGAAGCATTGCGATCGCCCGATATTACTTTCTGGACGGCTTGGGAGGGTGATGAATTACTCGGATGCGGAGCACTGAAAGAACTAGATTCAAGAAGTGGTGAAGTCAAATCAATGCGTACCGCCAAGACTCACCGCCGTAAAGGTATCGCCTCGAAGATTCTTGAACACATCATCAAAGAAGTCGAACGGCGTGCTTACGATTGCCTGAATTTGGAAACAGGGGCTTTGCCTGAGTTCGCCCCCGCACGAGCCTTGTATATACGGTATGGGTTCAAGTACCGAGGCCCCTTCGCTGAATACATTGATGACCCGAATAGCGTGTTTATGACGAAAAAGCTCTAGGAGCGACTTCTCTAAATTGGTATATTTCTTGAAAATCTCGCAATGACGCTTAACTATTATTAGACATCTCCAGAAATTAAGTTTTTGCCCGGGTTTAACTTGCCATCGCTCTTACAAGTGGCGCTTATTTATTAATAATCAGCGGGCGATCGCCTTTTTACATCTCTGCTTGGATTAGTGCGATCGCGGTCTTTTTTTCTGCCTTTTTTAATTTGCTGGCTCATTTCTACAAACAAATCCCTACGCAGATAAGGATAGTCGCTCACCCACACGTCACGGCTGGGAATATAAATATCTGAAACTTTGGCAATTCTGCCTAAATCTTCTTGATTTGACATAATTAACATTAAAGCAGCTTGGCCGGGGGCAATTCCTTGGTGATCTTTCCGCAATGGAGCTCGAAGTGTAGTAGTAAATCCGGTTTTGTCGCCAACTTCCAAGTTGATGCGTGGTTCTAGGTTGTCAACTATTACGAGTTGTCCTTTTTGATTGACTGTTTCTTCTTGACTGGTGATTTCATCTGTAATATATATATCCAAAACTCGTCCTTGCCAAAAACCGCAGTATTTATATTTGCGGCATTCTGCATTCCGCAAACTCGCCCACAAAATTGGCCCCCACAGCCAGTACAAACCAGCTATCAATCCGGTGATTAAAACTAGCGGCCCGACATCGGAACCGGCGAAGTTGTAAACTACCAGGAGGAAAACTACGCTGACTGCAGAGATTAACATTCGCCTCAAAAAATCGGGCGGTTTTCCCCAGATATATTTGTATTGCGCTCCCGTGGCGACGGCGGGAATTAGTTCTTGAAATGTTTCACGGGTTAAGGGAATTAGCATAGGAAGTTCGGCAACGAGCAATGTACGGGATGCAACGGCTGTCTGTTCGGAAGCGGATTAGATTAAGGGATTTAACAGATTTAACGGATTGATGTTGAAGTCAAAAATCAGAAGTTAGAAGTCAAAAGTTAGAAGTTAGATTAATTCCACATTACTAATGACTAATGACTAATGATTAATGACTACAAGATTTTTTCCAGGCCGTAAACGAGCGATTGCAATTCAAGGACTTTGCGTATAGACAGCAAGACTCCTGGCATATAACAAGCGCGATCGCTCGTATCGTGTCGTAAAGTATAGACTTGACCGGCGCCGCCAAAAATTACCTCTTGGTGGGCAATTAAACCGGGTAAACGGATGCTGTGAATGCGAATCCCTTCATCCGCCACTGAACCTCGCGCTCCGGCTAATTTTTCGGTTTCCTCAACTTCTGGCTGATTGAAAGTTTTTCCCATTTCTGCTAGCATTTGGGCAGTTTGAATTGCCGTACCGCTGGGGGCGTCGGCTTTTTGATTGTGGTGCAGCTCGATAATCTCTACGTGTTCAAAATACTGAGATGCCGTGACGGCGGCTTGTTGGAGCAAAACCATGCCGATCGAGAAATTGGGTACGATCAAACACCCAGTGCTAGCTTTATCAGCGAATTCAGCTAAGTTTTCAATTTGCTTGCTGCTCAATCCGGTAGTGCCGACTACTGGGCGAACTCCGTAAGCTATGGCCGATCGCACGTTTTCATAAACAGACGAAGGGTGCGTAAAATCTACCATCACCCCTAACTGCTTTTCCTGAGCTGCTAATACCAGCATTCCTTGCAAGTCGTCTGTGATGGGAACTTCTAACGGGCCGCATCCGGCTAATTCGCCGGCATCGGCGTTGAGGCACTCAGGAGAGCGGTCTACAGCCCCAAATAAGGTCATGTCACTAGCATGGGCGATCGCCTTAATTACTTCGCGGCCCATTTTGCCTGCAGCACCGTTAACAATCACCGGAATCGGAAGTTGATTCGCCATCATCTCAAAAATATCCTGAAAGTTTGATCGACTAAATTTTAACGCTTGTACGAATTTGGGGAAACAAGGAATGAAAGACAGGAGTTGTCGGCAAATCTTCAAAAACCCGGTTCCCATTCGAGAAATACTTTGCCAAATCGAGTAATTAGCTTAAAGAAACTCGGTTGTGGCACAAGTTCTGAAAAAATTACATTCAATCTCATATTAAGCTCAATTCTGTAAGAACAGACTTGTGCAAAGCTAATTTGCACCGACATATTTTTTCTGTGACTGCCAAATTCTCTCGAAATCTTCGATATGTCATGTCTGTCGCAACTGGTCTCAACCTGAGTTATCAAAACCGACGCGTCAGGATTTTGCCTGCAATGCTTGCGGGCGCGACTGTAACTCTGCTGAGTATGGGAGTTCGGCAGTTGGGAGGCCTGCAAAGCTTGGAATTGGGGAGTTTTGACTCGTTAGTGCGCTTGCAGCCAGATTCCGGCCCCGATCCGCGACTGCTGGTAGTGGGAATTTCTGAGGCCGATATTCAAGCTTTGGGGAGATTTCCGATTTCCGACGGCGCGATCGCTCAAACCTTGGCAAAACTGCAAAAGTATCAGCCAAAAGTCATCGGTTTGGATTTGTACCGGGATTTGCCTCAAGCGCCGGGACACGAAGAATTGCTGGCCGCGCTGAAAGCACCGAATGTGGTGGCGATCTATAAATTGAACGATTCAGAAAGTCCGGGAGTGCCTGCGCCCCCGGGGATACCGCCCGCTCGGCTCGGTTTTAACGACTTCGTGCTCGATCCTGATGGCGTTGTGCGCCGCAATTTGCTTTCCGTCTCCCAAGCACAGAAGAATACTGCTTTCTCTTTTTCTGTGCAAGTGGCTTTGTTGTATCTCAAAGACAGAGTGCAGCCGGAAAATAGCCCTGTTCATCCCCACCAAATCAACTGGGGAAAGGCAGAATTTCTGCCTTTGACTGCTAACAGCGGGGGCTATGCAAATCTCGACGCCAAGGGCTACCAAATTCTCCTCAAATACCGGTCTGGGAAGGAGGTGGCGCGACAAGTCAGTATCCGGCAGGTATTGAAGGGAGAAATTGACCCAAGCTGGGTTAAGGACAAGATTGTGTTGATCGGGACGACGGCACCGAGTAGCAGAGACGTGTTTCTGACGCCCTACAGCCCGGTTAAAAAGCAAAGTCCGAAAATGCCGGGGGTGCTGCTGCACGCGCAAATGCTCAGCCAAATATTGAGCGCGGTTTTGGATGGGCGATCGCTCTTTTGGGTGTGGCCGGAATGGGCGGAAATTTTGTGGAACGGTGCTTGGGCGATGGTTGGCGGGGTTTTGGCTTGGCGGATTCACCATCCTGCGAGGGCGGGATTGGCTGGGGGTGCGGGATTGATCGGACTGTTGGGGATTAGTTATGGGATTTTTACTGGGGGTGGGTGGGTACCGTTAGTGTCGCCGACTTTGGGCTTGGTGGTGACTGGTGTGGGTGTCAGCGCTTACAGGAAGCTTTACGATGCTTTTCACGATTCTCTGACGGGTTTGCCCAACCGGGATTTGTTCGTGGATTGCCTGGGGCGGGCGATCGCCAATACTAGGGGCCGCCGCAGCTATCTGTTTGCGGTGCTGTTTCTGGATTTAGACAGGTTTAAGGTGATTAATGATTCTTTGGGTCATTTGGTGGGGGATGAACTGCTGATGGCGGTGGTGCTGCGGTTGAGGGCGATTATTGGCCCCGGGGATACTGTGGCGCGGGTGGGGGGCGACGATTTTGCGATTTTGGTGAGGAATATTGATGTTGACAGTGCTGTGGATTTGGCCGCTCGAATTCACCAAGCTTTAATTGTGCCTTTTGAGTTGAAGGGGCAGGAGGTGTTTGTGACTGCGAGCATCGGAATTGCGCTGGGGGGCGAACCCGGTGCTACTGTCAGGGAACAGCCCGAACACTTGCTACGGGATGCCCACACGGCGATGTACCGGGCGAAGGCTTTGGGAACGGGAAGGTATCAGGTGTTTAATGCTTCGATGCACGCTTTGGCGGTGGAGAGGTTGCAGTTGGAAACTGATTTGCGGATGGCCCTCAAGCGTCAGGAGTTTTTGCTGCACTACCAGCCGTTTGTATCTTTGGCAAGCGGGAGGATTATTGGGTTTGAGGCTTTGGTGCGTTGGCAACACCCGCTGCGGGGTTTGATTCCGCCCATGAAGTTTATTCCGGTGGCTGAGGAAACGGGGGCAATTGTGCCGCTGGGTGAGTGGGTGTTGGAGGAGGCTTGCCGGCAGTTGGGGCTTTGGGAGGGAATGTTTGATTTCGATCAACCTTTGATTATGAGTGTAAATTTGTCGGGAAAGCAGTTTGCCCAGCCGGATTTGGTCGATCGTATTCAGGTGATTTTGGAAACAACTGGTTTGAGTCCGGAGAGTTTGAAGTTGGAGATTACTGAGAGTGTGGTGATGGATGATGTGGAGTCGGCGATCGCGGTTTTGAAGCAGATGAAAGGGTTAAATGTCAAGTTGGGAATTGATGATTTTGGCACTGGTTATTCGTCGTTGAGTTATTTGAGTCGGTTTCCTACGGATACTTTGAAGGTTGATAAGTCGTTTGTGGGGCGAATGGAGCTCGAAAGCGAGGGGGAGAATGTGGCGATCGTGCGGACGATTGTGGCGCTGGCTCACGCTTTGGGCATGGATGTGATTGCTGAGGGTGTGGAGACGGCGGCACAATTAGCTAAGTTGAGGTCGATCGGCTGCGAATACGGTCAGGGTTATTTTTTTGCTAAGCCGTTACCGAGCGAGGCTGCGACTGCTTTGATGGCTTCCGATCCGCAGTGGTAGTTGTGGGTTATTAGTTATTAGTTATTGTACGTTAGAGCTAAAATTGAAAGTTGAGCGGGTTCCCAAAGCAGCTCTTTAATCTGTTGGATGCTAAAAGTAGTGTTATCTAAACAAACATAAAGCTGAAAGAACTTGTCAGCCATCTCGTTATCGATCCTCGAAAATTAACAGAGTATGCTCTTAATTTCGATAACGCTGTCGGTAGCAATAAAGCTGTAATATTTCAGCGTCGTTTAGGATTTTATCAATAAAACTATGAATTGCTGTTAGCACAGATTTCAGCTAAAACTCTTGATGCTGAAGCAGTTTTAGGACTAAATGACAAACACGGACAGCGCTATACTGTAGACTTGGAAATTGTGCACAGGGACAGCAGGGGATTGTCCGTACAGGTTGGATCGTAGAACCGGGTAGTAATGGGGCGAGACTGGTAACACTATTCGTTCGGAGGTAAGCACGATCGTGCCAGAATTATTTGATGTAGTCGAATTGTTAGTAACATTGCCTGAATCTAATTTACACCTAGGTGTTAGAGGGGCTATTGTAGATTGTTATGATGATGGAAATTACGAAGTAGAATTTAGCGATCGCTCTGGCGAAAGGATAGCTTTGTGTACTCTGTCTACCGAGCAGTTTTTAGTTGTTTGGAAGTCGAAAGAAAGGCGTTGGTTGTCTGTATCTGAGCTATTAGCTGCGATGGTTGGACGTTTGTCAGACGAACGTCAGATACAAGTTTTAGAGTTTGCGCGTTCTTTGTGTGGGAGATAGTCTGTTTTTGGCGGCGTTTTGAGACGAATCACACAAACTCTGCACTTGGACTTCCAGGCTGCCGATCGACTGTTGTCCACCTATATGTCACAATAAACAAGCAATTATTATATTTTGAGTTATCCTGTGAGTCCTACTGCCGAAGTCAGCAATACCCTAAATGCGGGCGTTCTACCAACCGTTACCGCTACCCAAGCCCGCCGCGCTGTTTTTCCCTTCACTGCGATTGTTGGCCAGGAGGAGATGAAACTGGCGCTGCTGTTGAATGTCATCGATCCCAAAATTGGCGGGGTGATGATTATGGGCGATCGAGGTACTGGTAAATCTACCACAATCCGCGCCCTCACTGACTTGCTGCCGGAAATTGAGGTGGTGGCTGACGATCCTTTTAACAGTCATCCCAGCGATCCAGATTTGATGAGCGATGAGGTGCGCGATCGTACTTTATCTCAAACAGACATTAAAATCGCCCGCAAAAAAGTTCAAATGGTAGACTTGCCTCTGGGCGCTACCGAAGACCGAGTTTGCGGTACGATCGACATCGAGAAAGCTTTGTCGGAAGGAGTTAAAGCTTTTGAACCCGGCCTTTTAGCTAAAGCTAACCGCGGCATTCTTTACGTTGATGAAGTCAATTTGCTCGACGATCATTTAGTCGATGTTTTGCTCGACTCGGCGGCCAGCGGTTGGAATACTGTTGAAAGAGAAGGCATTTCGATCCGTCACCCCGCTAAGTTTATTCTAATCGGTTCCGGGAATCCAGAAGAAGGAGAATTGCGGCCGCAGTTGCTCGACAGATTCGGGATGCACGCAGAAATTCGGACTGTGAAAGACCCGAATTTAAGAGTGGAAATTGTCGAACAGCGATCGAGTTTTGACCAAAATCCAGCGGAGTTTCTCGCGAAATACCAGCAAGAACAAGATGATATGCAGCAGAAGTTGGTAGAAGCTCAGGAAAGGTTGAAGTCGGTAACTATCGATCGAGAGTTGCGGGTAAAAATCTCCCAAGTTTGCGCGGAATTGGACGTAGACGGGCTGCGGGGCGATTTGGTGACGAATCGGGCTGCGAAAGCTTTCACGGCTTTGGAATGCCGCACAGAGGTCACAGTGAACGATATTCGCCGGGTGATGACTCTGTGTTTGCGGCACCGGTTGCGGAAAGACCCGCTAGAATCAATAGATTCGGGGTATAAAGTGACTAAAGTGTTCGATCGGGTATTCGGTCTAGAATCAACTGAGGAGTAATTGGTAATTGGTAATTGGTAATGGGTAATTGGTGGTGATGAAGCATTCCCCAAATTTTCCTACCTTGTTCCCATTCCCAATTACTAATTCTGGCAATGGAAAAACGAATTTTAGGATTAGATCCGGGCTTAGCAAATCTTGGCTACGGGGCAATTTCCTGTCAAATTGTCCCCGGCAAACAAGATAAAAACAGCGTTTCCATGATTGATTGCGGCGTCATACAAACAACGCCAAAACAGGAAATGGGACAGCGGTTGAAAACAATTTACGACGATTTGCACGAGGTAATTGAACAGATTAAACCCGATCTAGCAATTGCCGAAAAACTGTTCTTTTACAAGATGGGAAATACGATACTTGTAGCGCAAGCGCGGGGCGTTTTGACGCTAGTATTGGCGCAGTGTGGAGTGCCGCTGTTCGAGTTTACGCCGGCTCAAATTAAGCAAGCTTTGACGGGTCGCGGTAATGCGGATAAATCTGAAGTGCAAGATGCCGTGGCGCGGGAGTTGGAGTTGGGTTACATTCCGAAACCCGACGATGCGGCGGATGCTTTGGCGGTGGCTTTGACTGGTTGGTACGATGATGATATTTGTCCGAAGAAAATACCGTTGGAAACAGGAAAAACTTGAGGCAATATCAAATCATTGGCAAATTAAGAACAAATCCGGGCAAGACATCTTCTCCCGATAAACTCACAGGAAATTGTACAATCTCTACTTCGCGAGAAGGGCGATAAATTTCTACTTGTTCGTCTTGAGGATTAATTAGCCAACCCAAGCGCAAGCCGCTGTTTAGATACTCCTGCATTTTCTCCTGAAGCGGCCGCAGGGCGTCTGTGCGCGAGCGCAATTCTATGACAAAATCAGGACAGATTGGCGGAAATTTCTCTTGTTCTTCTGCTGTTAAAGCAGACCATCTTTCTAAGCTAACCCAAGCGGCATCAGGCGATCGATCGCCATTATTAGGCAAGCGAAAAATTGTGGAAGAACTAAACACTCTCCCTAACTGCGTTTGACGGTTCCACAAGCCCAACTCTGTAATTAAATAGGCTTCTCGATTGCCGCTGACTCCGCCTACGGGTGACATAATAATGATTTCTCCTTTAGGTGTCCGTTCAAATTGCCAATCTCGATTCATCTGGCACAAACGGTAAAACTGTTCGTCTGTTAGTTCGACAGTATCTAAGTTTAAAGTAACGGTTGTCATTTTATTACCTCTCTTCTCTTCTCCTCTCTTCACTCCGCGCCGGCGGACTTCGTTTGACTCTCGACAGCGATTTCAATCGCGGTTTATCTAAAATCGCTAATCTATTTTAGCGCCATTTTTTGCCGATCGCGATTAGGACGATCGCACTCAACACACTCAACACAAATCCCACACCCATACTCAACCCAAAAACCACCTTCGCATCTATCGGATTTTGGGGGGGTTTAATTTGGCCTGCATAAACGCTGGCTGCTACTCCGCTAGTGGCAATTCCCACACCAGCCGCTGCAATTGTAACATTTAAAGCGCGATCGCTCTTAGCCCTCTCAATCTCACTAATCCCTTTAATCGTCTGAATTGCATTTTCTAGCAATCTCAAACCTCCACTTAAACTCCTATTATCAGCTTCCACTTGACCTACATACTTCTCGGTAGCAAAAATGCTGAAGTTTTCCATAAATTTAAAATCTGTTCTATCGCTTCCCATTTTATCGCCTATTGTCCCCAGGCGTTTTTCGTAATTTTTTAGATTAGTTTTGATGGTATTTTCTTGCTCTTCCCATCTGCGGATATAATTATCATAAGCCGAGAAAATAGTCAAGGAATTAACTAAACTTTGCTGCAATTCTTTCAGGTCAACTTTACGGGTATTCACCTGTTCCGGGAGTTGGGTGACAATTTGTTGAATCGTCCGCGAAGCATCCTTGAGGTCAGCTTTAAGTTGGCGGCTTTGAGTGTAATACCAATTTTACATGAAGTTGCATAGAATAAAGATAATGTTGAGAGGTGATGAGTTATGGCACGTCAACTGATGGT